>JBDTTO010000274.1:0-5196 GCA_039930585.1 Gemmatimonadaceae bacterium | reverse complement strand
TCTGGCGGACGCCGTCGAGAATGAAGAAATTTGCCAACTTCGCGCGCGTGGCGTGAACTTTACCGAGCCTAACGCGATTGAGGTTGAAGGACCACTAACGGGCCTTGTCATCGTGTTGACGGGCAGTCTACCTACCCTTTCACGAGGCGAAGCGACTCAACTCATCGAGCGCGCGGGCGGGCGAGTGGCCAGCTCCGTGTCCAAGAAGACGTCGTTTGTGGTCGCGGGTGAAGAAGCCGGCAGCAAGCGCGAGGCGGCCGAGAAGCTGGGTATTGAGATCATCGACGAAGCAGAGTTACAAAATCGGGCCGCGGGAAAATCGTGACCAAGTCGGTCACGACCGTATCGGGCACGACCGAATCGGGCACGACCGTATCGGTCACTACCGTATCACAACTGGTACGAGCTGTCACGCCACGGGCCCTTTGTGATAGTTTTGACGTGACGACCACCCTGAGCGAGCGTCGTATACACATATGAGCGCAACCCTGCCCTTCCTGGCCACACGTACGGTCGCAGTTCCGGCCGAATTTTTCTCAGCCCTGCTTGGGTCGTCGCGTTTGGCGCCGACTCCGGCGGCCGTCGAGACGCTACGCGACGCAGGCTACCTGGCCGGCAGCGCGCTGTTTGATGCGTTCGCGCTTTGGTTGGAAGAACGCGGTGAGCGTGCACCGGGCGAATTGAGCGAAAGCCATTTTGGACCGCTCGTGTCGGGGTTTTTTGTTGCGAGCGGTTGGGGCGAAGTACACATCACGCAAGTCAGTGAAGCCGTGATGGCAATTGACGCGCACGAATGGTGTGAGGCCGATGCCGACGGCACGCGTGAGATGCCCGGCTGTCACGTCTCAACCGGACTTTTCGCCGGATTTTTCGGTCGGCTGGCTGATGCACCGTTGGCCGTTCTCGAAGTGGAATGCGCCTCATGCGGTCAGGGACGTTGCCGGTTCCTCATGGCGTCATTGGACGTGTTGCAATACGTGCATGAAGCAATGGGACGCGGCATTCCGTACGACCGCGCCGCAACAAGCGCCGACTAACGCGCTTGTAGGGTTTTCCGCTCAGGGCGGAAGCAAACCCTCGTATTTGGGATTCGGAATCAAAGTCCCTTCGGACAACACTTCGCGATCCCACGGCAGCACGATCGCACTTTCGGTAAACAGCGCCTCGTAGTCAGGGCGAAACGCGCCCGTCCGGAAACTCACAGCGGTACGCACTTCGCGAGCACCTGCGTTGCTGAGCGATGCCACGGCCAGACGAATCGTGTCGCCGGAATCACATGTTTCGTCGACAACCAACACACGTTTTCCGCGAGACTCAGCGGGCGCCGCGCCAAACACTGCGGGCGTGTCGCGCAGGTAGTCGGCGCTGTAACGACGCGACACGAGAATTGAGTGAAATGGCTTACCCAGAATGGCAGCGATCGTTGCACCGGGAACCACGCCCGCGGTTGCGATGCCAATGACGAGATCAGGCTCGTAATCGCGTGCGACTTTGAGCGCGAGCGCACGAGAGACTTCGCCAAACAGTGGCCAGTCTACAAGCAGCACACCTTTTGCAGCGTCGTGCGCGTACGTTCGGTTTGGCATCGGGGCCCTGGGCGAGTGTTCAAGTGAGTGTAGCCTTCCAGCGCGAACAAGGCCAGCGGCGCAAATATCTAATCGGGTAAAAACGACAAAACGTGCAGTGCGGTGTACCAATGCTTCCCGGACTCGGCTTGAACGTGTGCTCCAGAGTGGAGGCCGGTTGCGTGCGCCTTGTAGGGATGCGGTCGCGCCGATAGCTTTGCGCCTTCGACCGGTGCGTTCGTTTCACTCGGTACGAGGCTGTTTTTCCCGCTACGCTCACTCGGAGATTCTGCGAACGCATGTCATGGTGGAAGCGACTGACGGGCAGTGGACCTGAACGCGAAAAATCGCGGACCGTTGACTTTCTCGCTGAGGCACTTGAGCTCGAGAAACGCGGCAATTACGCCGACGCCCTGACATCGTACCGGCTCGCACTTCGCGAACAGCCCGACGACCTGCAAGTGTTGCAGAACATGGCGATTGCGTTTTCCCGCACGGCGCAGCCCGAAGAAGCCATCCGATCATATCGCCGCGCGTTGCAAATTGATCCCGAACTTGCAGGCGCACACTACGGTTTGGCGTACTTGTTACTGAAACGTGGTGATACCGCGCACGCGGCCATGCACCTGGAAGGATTTCTGCGCAACAGCACGGGCACCGACGACCGTTCAGCAAAATTTCGTGCACATGCGGAGCAAACATTGCACGAGTTGCAGAACATGGGTGAACCATTGCGTGAACAGTCAGCGCGCAAAAACGACAGTGACGTGATTTCCGATTCGGCCACCGACAATCTCGGCGGTGCGAGCGACCTGAAGCGCCCGGAAGCGTAACAATGGGAAGAGTGTTGTCCATTGTGAGCCAAAAGGGTGGCGTTGGCAAAACCACAACTGCAGTGAACCTGGCAGCGGCGTTTGCGCGACGCGGTCTCAAGACGCTGCTCATCGACACCGATCCTCAGGGTTCGGTGCGTTATGGCGTTGGTTTGCGTCGCGGACACAGCACGGCCGGCTTCGATGATTATCTGCGAGGCGAACGTCCATTGCGCGATGTAATTCTGCCAACCGGTTTGCCGTGGCTCCGCGTGATTCTTGCCGGAACCGTCAGCGAAGAAGCCGATCATTCCGCATTTCAACGCCGAGTTGGCGACAGCAATGTGTTGGCGGAGCTGTTGCAGATGGCGCGCGAACGGTGTCACGTGGTCGTGGTTGATACGCCGCCAGGATTGGGATCGATCACGCGACGGGTATTGGCCGCAAGTCAGCACGTCGTGGTGCCTTTGCAGGCCGAACCACTGGCGTTGCAAACCACGCCACAAATTCTTCGTGCGGTTCAAGACGTGATTTCGGAAAACCCTGAACTCACGCTGGAAGGAATTCTCCTCACGATGTTCGAAGCGGGAAATCCGGCCAGCGAGCGCGTGTTGCACTACGTGCGCGAGCATCTCCCGAAACATCTTGTGTTCGACACGGTAGTGCCGCGCACCCCTGCGACCGCTGATGCATTTGCGGCGGGTCAACCGGTGGTGTTGCGAGCACCAGCCGATGCCGCAAGTCAGGCGTACGTGAACATCGCGACGCAACTCGCCGAGCGTTTGGGATAACGATGCGGTTGCGTGCGTTGTGGCCCTTGATGGTGATGGCAGCTGCGGCGGCGTGCGCAGACATTGCGCTATCGCCATCAACACCGGCGTCAATCGAATTCGATGTGCTTCCGGCTCCGGCAGTGGTCCTTGGCGACACGCTGCGCGATGTCAACGGGCTTGCGGCTCCGGCGCGCGCAACGGTGCGCAACCAGGCAGGCGATACGCTCAAAGATGCGGTTGTTCACTACACGTATGCCGACGCGTCGCGTGATGCTGCATTCGCGGTTGATTCGCTGAGAGGATACATCATTTCGCTCAAGGCGCTACCAGTCACGAACACGTTCGCTCGCATTTCTGCACGCGCGGGAACCAATCTTCAGGCAATCCGCACCGTACTCGTGACCACTCGGCCGGATTCCGTGGATCGGGCGGGTGCAACGATCGTGGAGACGCTGAACACTACGCTGCCGGATACAGGAGCGGCGGGTGTAGCCGCAAATACTTCGAAAGGGTTGTCGGTAACCGTGCGGCACGTTGAAGGCGCGGCGGTATCGCAGGTACCCAACTGGTTGGTGAAGTTCGAAGTGGTTCAGCCTGCCAACCTCACCAACGACTCAACCGCGAACGTGTTCCTTGTGAACGAAGCGGCGAAAGCGTCAACTACAGACACGACTGACGGCAGTGGAATTGCGACGCGCTTTGTTCGGGTGCGCGCTTCCAAATTTCCGGGCGGCAGCGCTCTCGATTCGGCCATTGTGCGCGTGACTGTCTCTTACAAGGGCAAGTCGGTCGCCGGTTCGCCTGTGAAAATCATCGTGCCGATCATCAAGAAAGCGACCGCGATCAAACAGCCGTAGTTCGTTCGCATCAACGAAGCGCGTTCCCCTTACCAGTTCAGCGATGTCCTCAATTGCGGGTGTCCCAAACCCTGCTCTCGCCGTAACGCTGGCGGGCCTTCCATCGCCCTCACGTTACGCCAGCGGTGGACCTGCGCCGGCGCGTGGCACCGTCAACAGCATGTTCTTCGACGCGATTGAAAAATACGATCGCCCGGACGCGCTGATGTACAAAGTGAATGGTGTTTGGGAAAAGCTGTCGCACAAAGCGATTCTCGAGCGCGTGCGTCGCGTCGCGCTTGGAATGGCGGAACTTGGAATCAAGCAATCCGATCACGTTGGCTTGTTGTCGGAAAACAGGCCTGAGTGGGCGATCATCGACTACGCGTGTATCTGTTCGAGCCTGACGGATATTCCAATTTATCCAACGCTGCCTGCGGAACAGATTCCGTACATGCTGAACGATTCCGGCGCGCGCGCGCTGTTTGTGTCGACCAGCGACCAAGCGAAGAAAATCGCCAGCATTCGCGGACAGGTTGCAGGGCTGCAGTGGATGATTGGTATTGCGGCAACGAAGGAAGACGGCTGCGATTACACGTTAGCCGAAATTGAAGCGATGGGTGCGAAAGTCGACAATGCCGCTGCCGCCGTTGAATTCAAAACGAAAGCGTTGGCAGTATCGCCCGACCAGGTCATCACCTTGATCTATACGTCGGGAACGACGGGCGATCCGAAAGGCGTGATGCTTACGCAAAACAACATTCATTCAAACGTGCAGGGATCGAAAGGTGTGATTCCCGCCGGCGAAAATGATGTCGCGCTGAGCTTCCTCCCGCTCAGTCACGTATTCGAGCGCACTGGCGACTATTTCATTTTTGCACACGGCGTACCGATCGCGTATGCGGAAGGGATCGATACCGTTCCGATGAACATGATGGAAATCAAACCGAGCATCATGATGTCGGTGCCGCGTTTGTACGAGAAGATTTATGCGCGCGTCCTGGAGGGCGCGGTGCAAGGCGGCGCACTCAAATCGCGCATTTTCTTCTGGGCCAAAAATGTTGGCAATCGTTGGGCCGATCAGAAACTTGCCGGAAAAGAACCGAGCGGTTTGCTGGCCATGCAATACAGCCTCGCGAACAAGCTTGTGTTTTCGAAGTTGAAAGAACGCACCGGTGGTCGCATGCGGTATTTCATTTCTGGCGGCGCG
>JBDTTO010000273.1:0-5215 GCA_039930585.1 Gemmatimonadaceae bacterium | reverse complement strand
CGTGCATTGGGTGCCGGAAATACGCGCATCATTCGACAGCTGCTAACCGAAAGCGTTGTTCTCGCGGTGCTTGGCCTCATACTCGGCATGGTGATTGCGCGATTCGTAACGGCGTGGATTTCCGGATTCAAACTCGCTGTCGACTTTCCGGTGCGATTCAACATTGTGCTTGACTGGAAAGTGTTTGCGGCCACGGCCTCTGTTGCGGTGTTGACGGGGATTGTTACCGGGCTTGCCCCGGCAATTCGCGGCAAGGGCGGTTCGCTCAGCGAAACGCTGCGTGAAGGGGCACGCGGTGGCACAGGCGCGGTGGCGCGCCGGCGTTTGCAAAGCACACTGGTAATCGCACAGGTTGCCGTGTCACTTGTGCTGCTCATCAGCGCCGCGTTGTTCACGCAGAGTGTACGCGCGGCCGCAGAAACTGATCTCGGGTTTCGCGTGGCCAACCAATTGTTGATGTCTACGGATGTGGCTCCGCTTCATCTCGATCTCGCGCACAAACGCGCGCTGTATCGCGACGTGCAAGAGCGCGCACTGGCGTTGCCAGGCGTGACAAGCGCTGCGATCTCGCGTGACGTGCCCATGGGCGGGAATAACAATTCGCTCAACGTGTACTTCGACGGCATCATTCCAGGCACAAAGTCCGACGTGCTGGACATCTACTACAACTCCATCAGCCCCCGCTATTTCGAAACCATGGGGATGCGCGTGTTGCAGGGTCGCGAGTTCAACGCGGACGATCGCGACTCGACGACACGCGTTGTGATTGTGAATGCCGAAATGGCACGGCGATTCTGGCCGGGACGCGATGCGATTGGACAGCAATTCCGCATCGCGAAGACCGGACCAAAGGTGACCGTTGTCGGAGTTGTGGCCAACACGAAGTACACGTTTCTGAACGAAGCTCCGTCGCCATACCTGTACCGCCCGCTCTCGCAATCGTCGATTGAGCAAATGACGCTGCACTTTCGCACGACGTCCGACGCGGCGGCGCTTTCGGCAAGTGCACGCACGATGCTGCAACAGGTCAATCCGGATCTCGCACTGTTTGGCGTCAAGACAATGCAGACGCATTTGAACGACGGGCTGGCGTTTCTGTTTGTGCGATTTGGTGCGTTGGTTGCCACGACACTTGGATTGCTTGGTCTCATCCAATCGATTGTCGGGCTGTACGGCGTGATTTCGTACGGTGTCAGTCAACGTACGCGCGAGATTGGCATTCGGCTCGCACTGGGCGCGAGTGGTGCGGCCGTCATGCGCGAAGTGCTGCGCCAGGGTGCGATGCTGACTGCAATCGGACTTGCACTTGGATTGGTGTTGGCGGGCGCGTCAACACGTTTGATGCATAACATTCTGTTCGGCGTTAGCGTGACGGATTGGCGCGCGTTTGCCGGTGCCGCGCTTGTTCTCGGCGTTGTTGCAACACTTTCGGCGTATCTGCCCGCGCGGCGTGCGTCCAGGATGAATCCGCTTGTGGCGCTTCGGTCCGAATAGGAACTCAGCGTGCGGGCCAAGCCTCCGGGGAAGCGATATTTTACGCGGAGGCGCGAAGTTGAAAAGAGAGGATTTCGTGCGCGTCTTTCCGTGAAAGCGGCAACTGTTGCGAGCTGCTTTCAATAATTTCTGCGCGCCTACGTTCTGGACAACGCGCCCAGGGAGCGGTTGGTTATCGGACGATGCATTCGAATTCCACATTGAACACCTGTACCTCTCATGCGCCGCATTCTGATTTTTAGCCTGGCAACGATGGCCGGCTGCGCGACTACTTCACCCACGACGTCAGCCGGATCGGGAAAAATTGATGAAGGTCCGTCGCCTCCGCGACCAACTTACCTATCGATGGCGGGACTTCGTGCCACGTACGCCGACGCTCCAGCCGCATCGGTGTCAGTTGTGCGCGCGGATCCGGCAACCGTGCGTCAGTCAATCAGAAAAATATTTAGCCAACTCGACATTCCGGTCACAATTGACGATGTAAAGCAGGACGCCATCGGCAACACCGATTTTCAGAAGAGCGCGCGCATCGGCAATCACCCGATGTCGGAGTTCGTCGATTGCGGATCAACGGCAATCGGACCTCGTGCGGCGACACATCGCATGTACATGTCGCTGATCACGATCGTGGATAGCCTGAGCGCCCGCCGCACGCGGGTAAAGTCCACGCTGGCGGTGAGCGCACGCGATTTGTCCGCGGCCAGCAACGCGCGCCTTCATTGCAGCTCGACCGGCGCACTGGAACGCCTGTTGGGCGATAGCGTTACTGCGTTGGCCGAACGTTGACGGCCGGCCAAGCGCCCGCGGTTAGCAACTGGGGAAGTGCAGCAACGCACTTGCGCTGAGCGACCAAAATTATAACTTCGTCCGTCCGAACAAAAACCGAACAAAATCCGCACGAGGTTACAAAATGAACGCTCCAGCCGCCTCCGAAGGTACGTTCTACTCCCCGAAGTCACTCCTCGACCATTGGCAGGGACACCGCAAACTCACCCGCCGCATGATCGAGGCGTTTCCCGAAGACCAGCTGTTCACGTTCTCGCTGGGTGGGATGCGGACATTTGGCCAGTTCGCCACCGAGCTGCTTCGGATGGCCGGCCCGACGGTTGAAGGTATCGCCACGAGCAACTGGACCGACTTCAACAAGATCGAACCGACCACGCGCGAAGAGATTCTCAAGCTGTGGGATGAAAGCACTGAGAGCATGAACACGCTTTGGCCCACTATTCCGGCGGAGCGCTTTCACGAAACAATGAAGGCGTTTGGTCAGTGGGAAGGGCGAGTGAATGATCTCATTATGTATGTCATCGACAACGAAGTGCATCATCGCGGCCAAGGCTACGTGTACCTGCGTGCATTGGGAATTGAGCCGCCTCCATTCTGGGAACGCTAGTTCGCGCGGTGCGGCGCAAGATGACGCGCCGGTTCACGCGAAGCAGCGCAGTGACTGATGCAATCGCAGATCGACAAAAAAATCGCACCGCGAACTCGCGGTGCGATTGGTCTTTGATATATAGAAGCGCTGTTGGTGCACAAATGCTCAAACACAAACCAGCGCGATACTAATCAGGCCGTGCGCGCATCCTCTGCAGAAACGCCCGGATACGCTGCGGTTGCCAGTTCATGCGCATGCGCACGAACCGCCCATGCGAGGCCGCGCGCAGTGATTGCAGGTTCGACCATACGTGCACCCATGAAGTAGCCCGCACGTTCGGGCAGCACGACACGTTCGATGGTGCGCGCTTCGTCGCTCATGCCGCCAGACAGATAACGCAAGCGAAGACCGAGTCCTGAGCGTTCGAGATCGGCATTGGCGGCTCGCGCGAGTGTGGGCTCGAGTTCACGAACGCGTGCGTACTGTTTGCGCTGAAATCCGAAATATTCCCACGCTGCATGACCAGGGCTGACCGCGCGCGAGACCTGCACTGCGAGTCCTTCGTTGGCCAACAATTCGCGCAGTGTGGCGTGACGTCCAGTTTCCCAATACGAGTAGTAACCGCCCGCATCAGCCACCAGCTCGCGCATCTCGCTGCGGCTGGTTGGTGATGTGTATCGCACTGCGTGACACAATTCGTGGGCGAGCCACAACGGAATCAACTCAGGATCGAGGCCGAGTCCTTGTGTTTCGGAGTTCTGAACGCCGGTGAAGTGTTCGAGGCAAACGAAAGCAATGCCGCGTCCATCAACCACCAGTTCACCCGCGTTCGCTGCGCCCACACCAACCATCAACACGATGTCGAGGGGCACATCGGGTTGCAGGATGGATTGGATTTTCTCCTCGGTTTGCCGAGCGAGCGCTTCGATGTTGGTGCGATCGAGGAGCGCGAGCAGATCATCGCGATTGGCTGCGCACGTGGCGCGAACGACTTCCTCGAAGTGCGGGCCCTGCGGATCGAGAACGTAGTTGTCCCAATAAGCAGAGAGCAGCGCACGGTGCCGATCGAAGTAGGCGTGATACGCCGCGACTCGATCGGAGCTTTTCAGGATAGCGAGAAAATCAGGAAGGAGGTTGATCAGCATCAACGCTCTGAGCGCGTGAAGCCGGCGCAGATTCGCTCGCCGAACAAGTGGCCAGAAGATAGTCCCACTCGGGATTCGTCACAAGGTATTGAAAAATTCATGTCGCGACCAAAGGTGCCGACACTCTCTCTTTGTGAAATCCCACGAAGAGCCAACCATGACGACCCTCAACCACATCGACCTCGCCTGTCCGATTTGCAGCTCGGCATTTCGTTCGCAAACTGTCGTAAACACCAATGCGTTTGGCGGCAAGCGTACCGATTTTCATGAGCGGGCCGCGGGTATGCAGCCCCTCCCCTATTTCGTGCATCTGTGCACGACGTGTGGCTTTGCTGGCGTTGAGCGGGACTTTCGTGAAGAAATTCAATTGGAAGAGGAGACCCGGGAACGCGTATTGTTTGAATTGGCGCCGGTATTGGCGCGCGAGTTGCCCACTGGATCACTCAAGTACGAACACGCAGCGCGTGTAGCGGACTGGCAGGGTGCGGAACCGCGTTATCTGGCCGATCTGTATCTGCGAGCGGCGTGGTGCTGTGTTGACGAAAACGACATCGAAGCCGAGCGATACTTTCGTCGCCATGCTGCGTGGCGATTTACCGAGGCGCTGTCTGTATACGACGGTGTTCCTACGGAAGAACGCGCGGTACTGACCTATCTGGTTGGCGAACTATGGCGTCGTGTTGGTGATGAAAAACTTGCGCGACTGTGGTTTGATCGCGTTGGTCACGAAATCACCGATGCGGATACACAAAGCTGGGTAATTGAAATGGCAGCGCAACAGAGTGATTCACCCAAGGAGTGGTTCGCGTAATCTGCAGGGCTGTACATCAGGGCTGAACATCTCGTCACCAATGTGACGCGCCAACGAATGTAATGCTATCGTGTGCCGAACAAACGATCACCGGCGTCGCCGAGTCCCGGAAGAATGTAACCTTGTGCGTTGAGTTCGCGATCCAGCGACGCGGTGAGTACCGGCACATCAGGATGCGCAAACGCCAGACGTTTGACGCCAGCTGGCGCTGCAACGAGGCAAAGGAAGCGAATACGCGTTGCGCCCGCGCGCTTAAGTGAACTCACGGCTGCTGCCGCGCTACCACCGGTTGCCAACATTGGATCAAGCACGAGGAAATCGCGCTCGGCCGCATCGCCCGGGACTTTGAAGTAGTAGTCCACAGGTTCGAGTGTATCGTGATCGCGATAC
>JBDTTO010000272.1:0-5216 GCA_039930585.1 Gemmatimonadaceae bacterium | reverse complement strand
CGTAGACGGCGACAGCGATTTCAAAGCAGCAGTGGACACAAACGGCTCCAGGATAGTCGGGTCAGGCGCCGGCACAAATGCTACCGGCGCCGAGGAGTACACAAATTACCCGGTTTGAGCCCTAAGCGAATGCCTTCGCTGATGCCTTATTTCTGGCCTTTTTGGGCCTTATTTGGCGCCCGACAACGCTGGCAGATAACGGTCGCGGGTGAGTCCAACGTGATGCGCCACGTGGCCGGTCATGATCCAGCACAGGGCGCGGGTGGACACCGTCTGACCGCTGGCCGTGCCTCGTTTATTAATCGCTGGTGCATCAAAGGAAGCAACCAGAGCGATGGTGCTCGCACGAATCGCACGGAATTCTGCCAGGATGTTGGCCATCGTGCGGCTGTTTGCGCGTGACTCGGGCACGTAACCATCCTGCTCGAATGATGCCAGCGGTGTTTCATCGCCGCGCGCAATGCGCAAGGCGCGATAGCTGAAAATGCGCTCCGCATCACACACGTGAACAATGGATTCCTTGAGCGTCCACTTGCCGGGCGCATATCCCAGGTTTGCCTGTTCGTCCGAAACGCTGCTTACGAGTGCTTCGAGCATGTCGCACTGGCTCGCCAGCAAATCGCGAATGTCGGTCGAGCCGGATGCAGCCAGTGAGTTGGATGTCGCATCAACGTATGTCACATAATACGGCGCGAATTCTTGTGCTTCGGGGCGAGCAATCGCTGGACGCATGAATGGATGGGCTGATTGGGAGAAGTGAGATGTCTCAACGCAAATTGCAGCGCAGATAGACGTTTGGTTACGCGGGCACAAATCCAAGCGCGGCAACGGCGGCCGGTAACGCACTGGCATCCGGCAGGCTGGCTTGAGCCAATCGCGGTGATCCGCCACCGCGCCCGCCAAACGGCGTCACAGCTTCCCGAATGGATTTGCCCGCATCCACGCCACTGTCGACAGACGACGCAAGCATGACACCGACCGGTGATTTGCTTGTGATAACTGCAACTGCACCACCGAGTGTCACAATAGCCTGCGCGAGTGCTTCGTGATCTTTTACAGCGCCGCTTGCGAGTTCGATGTGAATGCGACGCACGCCGTTTGCATCAACAGCCGCGGCATCCCACAGCTTTCGCGCTTCGTAGGTAGCCAGTTCGCCTTTGAGTTTCTTGTGCTCGCGTTCCAGTTCGCGCAATTGCTGTTGCTGTGCTTCGACCAAACGCGGAACGTCTTCGACAGCGGCGGTGAAAAATGCAGCCGATCTGGATAGCAACGCCGCGTCATGCCGCGCCGCGGAAACTGCGCGCATGCCGCACAGAAACTCAATTCGCAAAAACGACTTGTTCTTCTCGGCACGACGCAAAAGGATAGATCCGATTTCACCCGTGCGCCGCACGTGTGTGCCGCCGCAAGCGCTGCGATCAAGATCGGCAATGGAAACGATGCGCAATGTGCCATCGCGATCACTTGCTTTGCGCAATCCGACAACCGATGCAGCGTCTTCAAAGCTCACTACAATCTCACGATTCTCGGTAACAAGTTCGTTGGCAATTCGTTCTGCCTGTTCGAGATTTGCGGCGTCCCAGTTTGGCGCGGTGATGTCGAGCGTTGAACTCTCGGTGCCAAAGTGCACGCTGACCGTTGGCCAACCGAATCGATCTTCAAACATGGCGGACAGCAGATGTTGCCCCGTGTGTTGCTGCATGAAGTCGTAGCGGCGTGTCCAATCAACAACACCATCAACTGAGGTGGTATCAGCAGGCACCGCGCTCGCGAGCACGTGAGCAACGCGTTCGTCTTCATCAATGACATCGATCACAGCAACGCCGTTAATCGTGCCCAGATCATTCAACTGGCCGCCGGACGTCGGATAAAACGCGGACTGGTCGAGATACAGGCGTTGTCCATCATCACTTCGGCCAACCACGGTGGCGCGGAACGCTTTCTGATACGCGTCGGTGTAATAGAGTCGTTTCGTCATGTGTGAAATCTGTCACGGCGCTAATCTTCGGGGATAGCGATTGGTACGTTCCGACTCCATTTCCAGACACCATGCTTCAGCCATCCCGCCCGCACTCCGTTCGCGCGAACATCCCTCGCTCAGGTTGGCGACCGCTTGCGATTGGGTGCGCGTTGCTGGGGCTGTCGGCCTGCGCGCAGATGTTCAAGATCACGCCGGAGGAGGGCGCACCTGCAGCAAAACCGGCGCCCAGGATTGAGAAGCCGGCAAAGGAGCCCGAAAAAAAGCCCGAGAAAAAGGCTCCACCGCCGAAAGCCGAACCAGCGCCGAAACCAGTCAAGCAACCCGACCCGCCTAAGCCAGATAAGGCGACGAAGCCAGTTGCGGTCGTGCCACCGCCGCCGGTTGTGCGCCGAGTCGAGCCGGTGTTCGAATCGCCGGCGCTCGAGCCGACGCCCGGTGGATCTGATTCAGCGGGAATTGCGCGACTGATGCATGCGGCCGCGCTGTGGGATGCGGTTCGACTGTTTCATCCGGGCGTTGCCGCCAATCGCGCCGAGTGGGATAACATTACAGTTCGGAAGCTGACGGATGTGCGAACCGCGAATACACGCGCGCAATACGCGGCCGTGATGCGCGACTGGCTATCGCGATTGAATGATCCGCTGACGCGTTTGGTGGACAGCGCCGCGCGGATGACCGGCGGAGATGTTGGCAATGGTCCCCGGGAAATCATTCCGGAAACGCAAGTTGTTGTCACCGGCACGAAAAAAAACCGCGTCGAAGACACCACGGTCGTGCTGCATTGGCCTTCCCAACAGTCGGCGTTCGATAGTGCGTCGTGGGTGAACCTTCGCGATGCCATTCGTAATCTGCGCGGTACGTCACCACTTGTGATTGATCTGCGCGCCAGTAACAGCGCTTCGTTTGAGAGGTTCACCAGCGAGCAAGCAGGTAAGTTGCCGTTCGAAAACGAAAACGTGCGGCGGTTGCAGCTCGAAGTTGCGAGCGCGCTTGCCACAGCGCCGGCGGCCGGCGCAGGTGTGCGTCATCGCGTGTACGAAGGCTGGCCTGATGAACGAGCCGGTGTGACATCACCGCTTGGTGTTGCTGCGTGGCGAGTAAGTGATCCGGCGGTAACGGTGCTGCCAAACGCCAATGGCGCGGAACGTCCACGGCGTGTCGTTTTGGTGGCCAACAGCAACACCGTCATGGCGCCCGCATTAATGGCGCTGGTGTCGAACCGTCAGGTTATGCTCGCATCGGAAGGCGCGCTGAATGATCGATCATTCGTGCCGGTGACTCGTGTTGCATTGGGTTATGGTCTCGTTGCCGAAATTCGCACGGGCGAGCTGATCAACGCGGACGGCAATATTGGATTGCAGCCGGACACAACGTTGGCGCCGGCGTCCGCAGCATCTGATTCCGCGCCCGTCATTCGGGCAGCGGTGCAAATCGCTCGTGGAAAGGTGTCGCCGCGAGCGTCCGTCGCGTCGGGCACGAGCGCATCAAACGCGTTTTCCAACAGCGCAACGGTTGCCAGCAACGCGTGGACGTCCGCGCATTATCCAATCATGGGCGCACGTTTGCTGGCCGCGTTCAAGATGTGGGGCACGTTGCGAGCGTTTCACGCGTACGGTGATCTGCGCGACGAAAGTGTCGAAGACGCATTGCAACGGTTCATTCCGCGCGTTGAGGCTGCAACGGACGCGTACAGTTATGCATCGGCGATGCTTGAATACGCGACCACGTTGAACGACGCGCAGGCCGTGATGACCTCGCCCACGCTCACGCTACATCTTGGTGCCGCGGCAACGCCGTTTGTCACGCGCTGGATTGAAGGGCGCGCCATCGTTACGCAAATCGCATCTGACGAAGCCGGTCGCGCAACAGGCCTCGCACTCGGCGATGAAATTTCGGCGGCCGATGGTTTTCCGATGCCTGCGTACGTCAGCGAACATCGCAAATACGGCGCCGCGTCCAATGAGTGGACGCAATATCGCAACGTCACGGCGCTCATTCCGCGCGGTGCTCCGGGCGAAGGATTGTTTCGCGTGCGGGATGCCAGCAATCGTGACCGTACCATCAGTGTGCCACGCACACCGAATTATCTGAATCGGTTTTCAGAGAGCGAACGCGCCGGACAATCGGTGTTTCGCGCGTTCACTGGCGGCATTGGTTATATCGATCTTGATCGGGCCAACGCCGCGCAGGTGGATAGCGCGTTTCGCACACTTGGCGAATCACGCGCACTTATTCTTGACGCACGTGGCCGCGGACGCACCAATTCGTCAGGCACCATGTCGCCCGCATTGCAGGACGTGTTGCGCAAGCTTGCGACTACGCAACCGGGTGCCGCAATCGATCGTCAGACCATTCGAATCAGCAGCGAACCTTGCGCGCCAGTGAATTCTCGTCTCGCGTCCACGTCGTGTGCGGTCGAACGTCGTCAGTTCGAAGACATTGTTTCGGCAGATACCTCGCGTCGATACAAAGGGCGCATCGTGATGCTGATTGACGAACGCACGCAGGGCGCGATGGAGCAGTTTGGGTTGGGCCTTGAGAGTGTTGCCAATCCCGCGTTCATTGGCCAATCCAGTGCGGGAGCGGCCGGTGCCATTACAAGTATGAATTTGCCTGGTCAGATCAATCTCACGTTCAGCGGCAGCGAACTGCGGCACGCTGATGGCCGTCAACTACAACGCGTTGGACTGACGCCGCAAATCGAAGTGGCGCCAACGGTCAAGGGCGTGCGTTCGGGAAGTGATGAAGTGTTGGAGCGCGCGCAGCTATGGTTGGCGCAGCAACTCAATCCGGCGCCGCCCAAACCCAAGCGGTGAACTCGCGCGTCGAACTGCCAATCGAAGACGCGCTACCGGCGCTGCGGAGCGCGCTGGCGGACAGCAGCAACGTTGTACTTGAAGCGCCGCCGGGTGCAGGTAAAACCACACGCGTGCCGCTGGCGCTGCTGAACGAATCGTGGCTTGAAAATCAGCGTATTGTGATGCTCGAGCCGCGCCGACTGGCTGCGCGCACTGCCGCACACTTCATGTCACGTCAGTTGAACGAATCGGTTGGAAACACGGTGGGCTTTCGTGTGCGTGGCGAGACGCGAGTTGGATCTCGCACGCGAATTGAAGTGGTCACTGAAGGTATCCTCGCACGTTTGTTGTCAGCCGACGCAGCATTGGACGGCGTCGGACTCGTGATCTTCGATGAATTTCACGAACGATCGCTGCACGCCGATCTCGGATTGGCC
>JBDTTO010000271.1:0-5222 GCA_039930585.1 Gemmatimonadaceae bacterium | reverse complement strand
ACCCGAGGCACCGGCGCCGCTGCACACCAACATCGACATGGATCTGCAGCGCTTTGCGCACGACTACTTCGGCGACTCGTTAACCGGCGCTATGGTCGCGCTCGAGCCGCAAACCGGAAAGGTGATTGCGCTGTACAGCGCGCCTTCGTACGACATCAACAAATTTATCGGCGGCGTTTCAACCGAGTATTACACCAGTCTGCAGGAGGATCCGCGTCGGCCGATGTACAACAAGGCGACGCAGGGCATTTATCCGCCGGCGTCTACGTGGAAGTTGGCGACCGCTGCGATTGGTCTGGAAAAAAAGCTCGTGACCATGGACTCGCACATGGATCGTCCGTGTACGGGCGGCTACACGTACGGCGGTCGCTTCTACAAATGCTGGGATCACAACGGGCACGGCGACATTACGCTCGCGCAGGCGATCGCCCAATCGTGCGACGTGTATTTCTACCAGCTCGGTTTGAAAATCGGCTTGCTCGACCTGGTTGCCGGTGGTGTGAAGTTGGGTTTCTATGGAAAAACCGGCATTGATTTGCCTGAAGAAAAACAGGCAATTTTTCCCGAGGGTCCCAAATACTTTGACAAGAAGTACGGGCCGCGTGGATGGACGACTTCGAGTGGCATGATTCTCAACATGTCCATCGGGCAGGGCGATAACGCGCAAACGCCACTTAACATGGCGAAGTTCTACACGGCGCTCGCAACCGATGGCAAAGCATCAACGCCGCGAATTGTCGACACCGCCGCCGTTCGCACCGATGCGATCTCGCTTGACGCGGCCCAGATGAAGGGCCTGCAGGACGCGTTGAGTGACGTGCTGACGCGCGGCACCGGAGCGCGTGCACAAATCAAAGGACTGACGATCGCGGGTAAAACCGGCACTGCGCAAAACGCGGGTCCCGATCACGCGTGGTTCGTTGGCTACGCACCCGTCGACGATCCCAAGATTGTTGTTGCTGTGTTGCTTGAACACGGTTTGCACGGAAGCGCCGCCGCAAAGATCGCGACGAAGATGATGGAGCGATATCTCAAGGCGAAGCTCACGCTCACGTCCATCACGCCCGACGGCTGAGCCCTGACATTGCTGCGCAAACAGACAATCGATTACCCGCTGCTCGTTATCGCGCTGCTGCTGACTGCCTTCGGCATCGCGATGGTGTTCTCAGCCGGACAATCCGACGTACCAACCAACATTGCCGGGCTTTGGAAACGACAGCTCGAATGGTTTATGGTTGCGTTGGTCGCGTGCTGGGTCATGACGCGCGGATCGGTGCGCCTCTTTGAGTGGAGCGCATGGCCGATGTATGCGTTCAGCTGTGTGCTGCTGGTACTGCTTCTGTTTGTCGGCACAGGATCTGGAACTGCGGCCAGCTCAAAGTCGTGGCTAAGTATTGGCGGCGTAAAAATTGGACAACCCGCCGAACTCGCAAAACTTGCGACGGTGCTGATGCTCGCGCGCGTACTCGCTGCGCAGCGCGACTCCTATCGATCGCTGTTCGACATGTGGCGTCCGTTGGTCGTCGTCGGAATTCCGTGGACGCTGGTCATGTTGCAACCCGATCTTGGCACCGCGCTCGGCTTCATCGGAATTTGTTTTGCGATGTTGTTCTGGGCGGGTACGCCGTGGCAACTGCTCGTCATGCTGGCCAGTCCGGGAATCAGTCTGGTGCTCGCGTTCAGTACCGGCATCTGGGGCGCGTGGTTTTGCCTGCTGATTGCACTGGTCTTTCTGTATCGCGTGTGGCTGTGGGAAGGCGTATTGCTCGTGATCATCAATGCGGTTGTGGGTATCGCGGCGCCAATCGTGTGGGATCGCCTGCCGGCCAATTCCAAACACCGGATTCTGGTTTTTTACGACAACTCCAGCGTCGACGCGTCGACGTTTGCGTACCACTCGAATCAGTCCCAGATCGCCATTGGTTCAGGTGGACTATTCGGCAAAGGCTTCACGCTCGGAACGCAAAAGAGTCTTGGATTTCTTCCCGAACGACATACCGATTTCATCTTTTCAGTGGTGGGCGAAGAGCTGGGCTTCATCGGAGTGAGTGTGGCATTGGCGCTGTTTCTGGCGCTCTTTCAGCGCTGTGGCTGGTGCACGTTGTGATCAACATTGGCATGACGCTTAACCTGATGCCGGTTACCGGTATTCCGCTTCCATTTTTCAGCTAAGGCGGATCATTCCTGGTGGTGTGTTGGACGGCAGTGGGAATTCTGTTGCGCATTTCTGGAGAAGGGCGTGGAAAGGCCGACGAAGTGAGCCTTTAGTGCGCTTTTACCAGCTTATTGGCGTGTCAAGGCTAGCCTTACTGTGGTAATCCGCTGATCTTGCACTGCTATGGCATGGTTTCGTAAAGAGAAAAAGGCGCGCGAACCGCGGCGCCAACGACTGGAAATTCCGCCTGACACGTGGGAAAAGTGTGAGGCGTGTGGGCACCAGGATTTGCGCGACAATTTTCAGCGCAACTTCAATGTGTGCCCCGAATGCGATTACCATCGCCGCATGCGCGCGTACGACTACGCGCAGATGCTGCTGGACAAGGACACGATGGTCGAAGTTGGCGCTGAATTGCGCTCGGTCGATCCACTTGGATTTCCTGAGTATCCGGGACGTCTCAAGCGTGCGCTCGCCAATGCAGGCGAAGGTGATGCGATTCTGACGGTGACCGGTCAGGTTGAAGGGTTGCCGTTGGGCATCGGCATCATGGACTTTGCGTTCATGGGCGGATCCATGGGCTCAGTTGTCGGCGAAAAGATCGCGCGGCTGGGCCAGCGCTGTTTGGAGAAAAAACATTCCCTTGTGATCATCAGTGCCTCGGGTGGCGCGCGCATGCAGGAAGGCGTGTTGTCACTGATGCAGATGGCGAAAGCTTCTGCGGTCCTGTCGCAATTGGGCGAGCGTCGTATTCCGTATATCTCGGTGCTGACCAACCCGACCACAGGTGGTGTGTCTGCCAGCTTCGCGATGCTGGGTGATGCGATCCTGGCGGAGCCCGGTGCCGTGATCGGTTTTGCCGGCCCGCGCGTGATCAAACAAACGTTGGGTCAGGATCTGCCAGAAGGATTTCAGACGGCGGAATTTCTGCTGGATCACGGCATGGTTGACCAGGTAATTCATCGCAAGTTGCTGCGCGAAACTCTTTCACGATTGTTGCGACACATGACCGGCCGACCGGCTGCGGCAGGATACACGCAGGAAGGTTGATGCCGGACGGGGATTCTACCGAAACGAAGCCAACTGAATTGACAGTGCCACACCCGCTCGCGCCGTCGCCGTCGGGTGTTGGACCTGGTGCTGACGCGGCATATCGGGATGCGTTGGACGCGCTGTTTCGGCGGACGACGGGCGAGTCGAAGCTTGGCCTCGAACGCGTCGGAAATTTCCTTGGCAGGCTTGGAAATCCGCATCTCGCGTATCCGGTGTTTCATGTCGCCGGCACGAACGGGAAGGGCAGCACTGTCGCCACGTTGGAGGCCGTTCTGCGAGGCGCCGGCTTCAAAGTCGGCCGATACACGTCGCCGCATCTCGTTGACTTTCGCGAGCGCATTGTGGTCAACGAAGTACCAATGGCGCCCGAAGCGATCGTGGCGTTCCTCAGGGAATGGGACCCAGAAGCGGCGCAACTCGGCAACACATTTTTCGAAGTCACAACGGCTATGGCGTTGTGGTACTTCGCTTTACAGCGCGTAGATGTAGCATTGGTTGAGGTCGGATTGGGCGGGCGTCTTGATGCGACGAACCTTGTTCAGCCGCTCGCCGCATCGGTCACGCAGATTGGGTTTGACCACACCGAGTACCTTGGCAACACGCTGGCTGAGATCGCGTTTGAGAAAGCAGGAATATTCAAGCGAGGTGCAGTCGCGGTGATTGGCGACAATCGACCCGAGACGCAGGCTGTTTTGCTCAAGCAAGCTGAGCTGCACGGGGTAAGTACGATTCAGATGATCGGCCGCGATTTTCGGGTGTCCGACATTTCGATCAACGCGAACGGAACGTCTTTTACGCACGAGTTCGGCATGACTCGGGAGCAGCTCAGAACGTCGTTGACTGGCGAATTTCAGGCCGGCAATGCCGCGGTGGCCCTCGCGATGTTGCGGTGCGCGGGTGGCCAGTGGGCGCAAGCTGCCGAAAATGCCGAACGTTTTCTGGGCAACGTCCACATCGCCGGTCGCTTTCATCGCGTGGGTAAATACCTGTTTGACGTTGCGCACAATCCAGACGGCGCGGCCACGGTCGCCGCAAATCTGATCAGCCTGAACGTTCCAAAACCCATCGTCGCGGTGGTGTCTGTGCTGCGCGACAAAGACTGGCGCGGGATTCTGAACGCGCTTTCTGCAACCACCGAACACATTGTGTTGACCAACGCGCCTACTGCTCCAGAAAGTCGCGCGTGGAGTGAGCAGGAAGCATTTGACTGGGCGCAATCGCAAGGCATTCGGGTGTCGTTGCAACGCAATTTCGACGTGGCGCTCAGCACTGCTGCCGAAATGGGCAAGACCGTTTTGATCACCGGATCATTTCATACGGTCGGCGACGCGATGGAGCGCTTGCAGGTAGATCCGCTAGCCCGGTAGCTTGCGTGGATGCCCCCAAAAGCCCTTCCCGGATTTCGTGACTTCTATCCGGAGCAGTTAGCCGAGCGTTCTTACATCTTCGAAACGTGGCGCCAGGTAGTTCGGCGATTCGCGTTCGTCGAGTACGACGGTCCGCCGCTTGAGCCGCTGGACCTCTACACGCAAAAAAGTGGCGACGAAATTGTCGGCCAGCTCTACAACTTTGAGGACAAAGGTGGCCGTCAGGTCGCCATGCGTCCCGAGATGACGCCCACGTTTGCGCGTATGGTCGCGGCCCGCGCTCAAGCGCTCCGGAAGCCGATTCGCTGGTTCTCGTTGCCACAGCTGTTTCGGTATGAGCGTCAGCAGAAAGGTCGCCTTCGCGAGCACTACCAGCTGAACGTAGACATGGTGGGCGAGGCGCATGTATTAGCCGACGCCGAACTGCTGTCAGTTGCGATCGAGATCATGAGCGCATTCGGTCTGACCGCGCTGGATGTTCGGGCGCGCGTGTCAGATCGGCGCTTGTTGAACGGGCTGTTGGAGCATCTCAACATTGCTGAGGCTCAGTGGCCTTCAGTGTACGCCGTACTCGACAAACTTGAGCGGCAGCCGCGCGAAATCTCGAGCGAGAAGTTGACCGCTGCGGGTCTGGATGCTGCGACGGT
>JBDTTO010000270.1:0-5224 GCA_039930585.1 Gemmatimonadaceae bacterium | reverse complement strand
GGGGTATCTGACCGTTGCCGGAAACTTCGTGGGTTGGTTGTGGCATCGGGATCCGGTGGTGTATGGCTACATTTCACGATCGATCGATCATTTCATGAGTTGGCAGGCCTTCAGCGCGTTACTCGAGCGCGAGGGATTTGCGGTGCAGCGGGTTGTTCGGCATCTGGGTGGCGGAATCGCGTTGCATGTGGCGACGCGCCGCTAGCCAAAAACGTTTTGGATTTCTGGTGAAGCGTTGAACAAACCTGCAGACGAATCGAAACAAGAGTTGGGATTGCGCCATGCGTGGTATGCCGTGGCGGTGCTGACTCTCGCAAACATGTCAGGATTTATTGACCGTCAGATTTTATCGTATCTGGTGGTGCCCATGAAGCGAGACCTCGGTGTCACGGACACGCAGATGAGTCTTCTGATGGGTTTTGGATTCGTGGTATTCTATTCGGTGCTGGGTATTCCGATTGGTCGATTGATTGATCGCGGAAGCCGACGCGTGATCACGTCGATTGGAATTGCGTTGTGGAGTTTGATGACAACGCTCACCGGCATCGCGCGAACATTTCCCGCATTGATGCTGGCGCGCATTGGTGTTGGTGTCGGTGAAGCAACATTGGGTCCTGCGTCCGTCTCGATAATTGCGGACGTGTTTCCCAAGCGATTGTTGGGTACTGCTATGAGCGTGTACACAACCGGCACGTTTCTCGGATCCGGCGTTGGCTACATGCTTGGTGCGGTGATGGTGGACAAAGTTGACGCGCTTGGCACTATCACGCTGCCAGTGATCGGGTCAATGCATGCGTGGCAAACGGTATTCTTTCTTGTCGGCATTCCGGGATTTCTGATTGCACTGTTGGCGCTTACGATGCGCGAACCGGCACGCCAGCACACGGAAACAGAAAGCGATTTGCCCTTCAGTGAAGTGCTGGCGTACATGCGTTTGCACTCGCGCACAGTATTTGCCCTCACATTCGGTTTCGCATGCTCGGCCGCGGTGAACTACGGCATTGGCGCGTGGATGGGATCATTCTTCATGCGCACGCATCATTGGACCGGTCCGCAAGCGGGGGAATGGCAGGGCATCAACACAATTATTTTCGGACCGATTGGAACATTGCTGGGCGGGAAACTCTCGGACGTGTGGCGCAAACGTGGTCACAGTGATGCGCCATTGCTGGTGGGAATGGCGGCGGCATTTGGAATGATTCTGACTGCGGGAGTTTATCCGGCTGTTGGTTCGGAAACAGTCGCGAAATTCCTGATTATTCCGGTGAATATTTTTGCGGCCATGCCGTGGGGCGCAGCGGCGGTTGCGATGGCAGAAGTGATGCCGTCGCGTATGCGCGGACAAGGTGCGGCAATTTATCAGCTGGTTGTAAATTTGATGGCCGGAATTTTCGGACCAACTTCTGTTGCGGTATTAACTGACTACGTGTTTCAAAACGAAGCGTCGCTGCGTTGGTCGTTGGTTACTTGCACCGTTGTTGGTATGGCATTGACGATCGGCATTCTGGCGTGGGGGCGACCAGCGTACAGAGCGACGGTGGCAGGGCGCGCTTTGTTGTAACGCGGAGCCAGCCCTCGCGCTCTAAGTTCGCCGACGCTCTGGCGACTCGGTCACCACGTTGCCCGCAAGCACCCCTGCGGCAAGTGAAATGCCGATAAGCGCGACACGAAATGCTGTGGCGACGCCGGTTTCAACGTCCTGACCAAGCATGAACGTCACGCTGCGAAAGCCGATGCTTCCGGGCACAAGCACGAGCAGGCCGGGAGTAAGTGTCACCATTGCTGATCGCTTCAAAAACCGTGCGCTCACATTGCTGCCGGCGCTCACAACAAGCGCACCAAGAAATGCGCCGAGTTCTTCGCCGACGGATGCGCCGGCAAAACGTGCAGTCAAATACGCCAGTGCGGATGCCAACACGATAATTCCGGCGTCGCGCCGTTCGGCGTTCAGCAGAACCGTGAAAGACAACGGTGCGATCAGCAGTGCGAGCCACTCCGTCCACGGCGGAAGGTCGGTGACGTGCGGGGCAGTGAACACATCTGTTGACGCGACATGCGAAATCAATGACGGGAATGATGCGCTTAATACATCACCAATCACCGAACCAAGGCGCGCTCCCAGCGCGATGCCAAAAGCGAGCGAAAGAAATACAACGAGCGCTCCCATCAACCGTGCAGTGCCCGATGCGAGATGTCGCGCCGATAGTTCGGTGAGCGCGATTGTGAGTGTGAGACCGGGCAACAGCACCGCGAGTCCCGCAAGCGACGTCGCGTAACCGGCGGGGGTGCTGGTAAATGCATCCAGCGTAAATGCGATGGTCGACACAATAAACGCCGTCACGATGTCCACGACATGCGACCACGATTCGCGTCCTTCGGCGACCATCACCAGGCAGCCCGTCACGAGCCCCAGCAGTGCGGCGAACGCGACGTCAATGCGATTCACTTTCAGGAAGCACGCGATCGCGGCCGACGACAACACATAAGCGACCAGCCGCAGCGCCGTAGGCCAACGCGGTGGTGCACTCAACAGCGACGCAATGCGGCGTGAGCCTTCGGCCGGGTCGGCGCGCCCTTCAACAACGTCGCGCGTGATGGAGCTCAACTGCGACAGGTGACCCAGATTGGGCCCACCTGGTTCTACTCGCATCAGATGCACCTGCTGTTGCACTGGCGGGCCGATACCAACCAGAATGCTGGTGGGCGTTGAGAAGAACTGTGCCTCGAGGCCCAGTCGTGCAGCGACACTTTCGAGAGACAACTCCAGGCGGTTGGCCGGTGTCCCATGAACGTGCAGCGCCTTTGCGAGCTCCAGCAGAAATTGCGTGGCTGATTCGCGGGCAGTGCCCGTTGGTGTGGGGACCGGAGGCAGCCCTTTCGCGGCGTACTCCGCCGTCACCGTCATTGAATGGGCCGCCGCACGATTACCTTTCCTGTGTCCCGTCGAGTAGAAGAGTTATCCCGCTCGACCATGATAGCCACTCGTACTCAACTGCGTCATGTCGTCTCCAACACCCGCCTTTCGTCAAGCTCGTTTCGGTGCTCCGCTTCTACTGTTGGCTGCAGCTGCGGCGGCATGTGGCGTTGACGAAGCGGACGTGGCGTCGAGTCC
Source organism: Gemmatimonadaceae bacterium (assembly GCA_039930585.1). Classification (GTDB taxonomy): domain Bacteria; phylum Gemmatimonadota; class Gemmatimonadetes; order Gemmatimonadales; family Gemmatimonadaceae; genus Gemmatimonas. The sequence goes on along the minus strand of JBDTTO010000270.1, from coordinate 2,112 downwards.
TGCCACTGAAACGTACGCGTCATTGTTGGGTGTCAACATCGCCAACATGACGCTCATTCAAGAGGGGCTGTACAAACAGGATCTGATCGTGGGTACGGGACTTGAGGCGATTAAGGGACGCGACCTGCGCGTGAAGTACACGGGGTGGCTGACGAACGGTCAGCAGTTTGATACGAACCAAACCACAGGAATTCCGTTCACACTTGGCCGTAGCGCGGTGATTACGGGATGGGACCTTGGCCTCGTCGGCATTCGCCCGGGCGGCAAGCGAAAGCTGGTGATTGGTTCGGATCTCGCGTACGGCAGCTCCGGCAACGGTTCAATCGGACCAAACAAAACGCTGGTGTTTGACATCACCTGCGTGAGCGTTACCTGATCGGCAAGTTACGTTAGCGCGCGCCTTTGACAGCGTCCCATGTTGGGCACTGCGGAGGCGGCGCTGTCTGGCCGCGCGGGACGGGAACGGCGCGTGGCAATGTGTCGGCAACGGCCATCAGTTCAACATCAAAAATGAGTTCGGCTTTTGCGGGAATTGTGGGTGGTCGACCCAGCTCGCCGTAGCCCAGTTGGTAGGGAATGAACAGGCGACGCTTGCCGCCAACTTTCATGCCTTCGAAGCCCGCGTCCCAGCCGGTGATCACGCGCTTGGCGCCTTGTGCGAATGAAATCGGAGATTTCGGTTGACCTGCGCGCGTGGTGTCGCGCGATGAATCGAATTGCGTTCCATCGGTGAGCCAACCTGTGTAGTGCGCGAAAAAACACGCTTTAGGTCGCACTGTTGGACCGGTGCCGATTTGTGTGTCGATGTGATGTTGTGCGAACGCCAGAACCGTTTTGCCTTTCGCAACAGGCATGGTCGATTTTGGTTTCGGTGCCGTTGCGCTCGTGCTGCGCGAATTGTTCGCCGAATGGAAGCAACCCGTGACGAGCGCGAACGGCCCAAGCGCGATCAACGTCAGTATGAAACGCAGATTCGTCGGGATCAAAGCAGAATTGTTATTCATGGCCGAAGGTACGCGCTAGTAACCGCATATTCAACCTGATGGCCATACGCCAAATGCCCATACGCCAGATGGCGAGACGCTTGCGACCACGTGCGATGCAATGCAAAATCCCCGCACACTCGACGCGGAGCGATCAATGAAAATTACGAAGCTGCAAATGCTGGGACTCTCGGCCGCAATGCTTGTGACTGTGCAAGTTGCGACAGCGCAAACCTGTACAGCGACTTCGGGCCGTTCGGCAGAGTTGTTGAACGTCACTGGCGGTGCAGCGTTTACACCGGATTCCTACACCGTTTCGGGCCGATTGGGTGCGGCTGGTCAAAATGCATTTGGTGGTGCGCGCGTTGTGATCCTGACGCGAGATGTCGACGGTAGAAACGCCTTTGCGTTCGGCGCGGATTTCGGATGGAAAATTCCGCTTGGAATTGCGAAGACCGTCATGCTTTGCCCGATACTCGACTACTCCTATCAGGCGGGCCCGAATAACAACGGTCCCAATCAAATAATCAGGCTGGATTCGTACCACGTGCTCGCACCGGGAATGAACATTGGTCGTGTGGTGTCCATCAATGACAATGTGGCGATTCTTCCGTTTGCTGGCGGCTCGATGCAGTGGTTGCGATACGAACGCCGCGAGTTTGGCGATCGCGACAAGGTATACACGCGTTTCGTAACGGCGCGCGCGGGCTTCGGCGTGGAGTTTATGCGAAGCTGGGTGATCAGAACAAGCATTGCAACGCCCGTTGGTGTTCCGTCGCCGCAAACTTCAGTGGCGATCGCCGCAACTGTGAGTTTTCGAGGTCCGCGAACGGTTTATCCTGGACAGCAGCGCAAATAGAATGATTCAGTGCGCGGCAGTTTGGTGACGCGTCGTCTCGTGGACATTCTAGAATGCGTCCATGCTTGCTGCCGTGGCCTCCGCCGCCGTCCTGGGAATTGACGCACTCGACGTCACTGTCGAAGTGCATGTAGCGAACGGGCTGCCTAACTGGACGCTTGTCGGTCTTGCCGCAACAGCAGTGAAGGAGAGCCGAGACCGCGTGGGTGCGGCGTTGGCCAACTCGGGTTTTGTGTTGCCGCCGCGCAAAGTGACGTGCAATCTGCAACC
>JBDTTO010000269.1:0-5225 GCA_039930585.1 Gemmatimonadaceae bacterium | reverse complement strand
CCGTGTTCCAGCCTTGAGAGGGCCGTGTCCTAGTCCCCTAGACGATACCGCCGTGGGCTTTCCGCCTTCGGCGGGAAGCCTACGGCGGTTTTTCCTATTACCTGTCGCACCGCCCGAGGGCGGATACTCCTGATCCTCGACAGATGATGAGTCCATCGCGAATTCAGCCACGCTAACACCAGCACTACCACCAGCAAAACACAGGCCCGGCAGGAATCGAACCTGCAACCCCCGGTTTTGGAGACCGGTGCTCTACCAATTGAGCTACGGACCTCCGGAGTTACCTGACTTGCGCCAAGTGACTGCCTGCGATGTCCACCAACCTGTGTCAGGGTGACCGACGGGACTTGAACCCGCAACCCCCGGAATCACAATCCGGTGCTCTAACCAGTTGAGCTACGAACCATGGCGTTCGAAGCTCAGCCAACCTGCACCGCACTTCGACCGCGTACAGCTGCTGCAAATCTGTCGAGCGTTGCTGTCAAAAAACCACTGTGACAGAGCCCGAAATCGTAACGGGTTAAACTGCGAATGGCAAGCGAGGCACCGCTGTTTTCATTCGCAATTGTTTCGACGCTACAACTTACTCTTTCGCACGCTCGAGATACGTGCCCTCGGACGGATTCACGCGAATGCGCGTACCCTGTTCGATGAACTCCGGCACATTGACCGTCACGCCATTAGACAGCTTCGCTGGCTTTGACGATGCAGTCTTCGTGGCGCCACGAAACACCGGGGCGGTATCCACAATTTCCAGAATCATCGAGTTAGGCAGCTCGATACCAATCGGGCGACCGTTGTAGTACTCGGCCAGGATTTTCATGCCTTCCTGCATCCACGGAGCCGAATCACCCAGCGCTTCTTCGTCCATTTCCAACTGATCGTAGTTGGTCGTGTTCATGAAGTGATAGGAATCGCCGCCTTTGTACATGAATTCCAGCTCGATGGTCTCCATCGACGCCTTCTCGATGGTGTCCGCCGCGCGGAAGCGATGATCGAAGCTGGAACCCGTGCGCAGGTTCTTGAGCTTCGCCTGTACCATGGCGCGCAGGTTGCCCGGCGTATGGTGGCGAAACTCGACGACGCGACATGGATCGCCCTCGAACACGAGGACCATGCCACGACGAATCTGCGTTGCCGTAAGTGCCATTCGTAAAACGCCGAAGCGTTGGTAAGTCGTAAGTGCTACGGGATGCCGCAGAAAAACCGGCACCTGTGAACTACAGCCTTACAACGTACCCGGTCGACTTCCCGTGGTCAACTCATGGAACGCCAATCAGTTGCGCTTTTGCCATCCAATTTCAACGACCCTGACCGCCGGTCCTGCCCCCTTGGTTCGTACCGTTTTTCTGCGACTCTGACCCCATTGATCGGCCCGTACCGTTTTTCGGCGACTCTGACCCCATTGATCGGTCCGTACCGTTTTTCGGCGACTCTACCCCATTGATCGGGGACGCTACCGCTTGGCCTCACCGATCTGCTTGAGCAGCGTGCTCACCGCCGCATCCAGTTGGCTATCCCGACCAGTGTATGCCTCACCGATGGGGCGCAGGACCGGCACATCGACGTTGCGCGGCACCAGCTCCATCGCCTTGCCGTTCGCATCCGTCACACGCGAAAACGGAATGCGCAGCGTCGTACCATCCACGAGGTTGACGTTGGATGTGAAAATGATCCAGCCCGCCGTCTGCTCACCGACAACTTTGCCCAGGTTGAGCGCGCGATAACCCTCGGTAAAATCTTCGGCGTCGGACAATGAATGCTGATTGACCACCAGCACCGTTGGTCGCTCGAGCGAGCGCTGGCCCAGCGTAATACGCGCCGGTGTCGTGACTGACCCGCGATTGGTGAATTGCATATAGCCGCGACGCGCCAACACGTCGATCGCGTACGCGTTTACAAAACCGCCGTTGTTGTTGCGCACATCTACCACCACGCCCTCGCGGCCCTGATTCTCGGCGTCCAGATCCAGATGTAGCTGATCGAGACTGCCCTGCCCCATGTCGAACATGTGCACGTAACCCAATCGCCCGTTGCTGACCTTCGCGACATAGGCGCGTCGCTCTTCAACCCACTGTCGATACAACAATGCTTTTTCAGTGCCGAGGTTCACCGGACGAATTGCAACTTCGCGCGTCACGCCTGCTGACGTGATCATGACCGGTACGCGGCGATCAACCTTGCCCATCAGCAACGAGTCGATGGACAACGCACTTGATACTTTCACGCCATCGATAGTGGTGACAACATCACCAACCTTGATGCCCGCAACCGCGGCAGGACCTTGCGCAACAACCTCCGTCACGCGCCAGCCGGCATTGCCGTTGCCTTCAACCATCGTGCGATCGTAGCGCAGTCCAAGTTTCCCAACTGGAATTGCCGGAGCCGAGCCACTCGCAGGCCCGCTTACACCAAGGTGTGACGCGTTGAGTTCACCAACCATCAACGACAACACGCGACGCAAGTCATCGGAATTGCGACTGCCTGCAACATACGGTTCGATGGTGTGGGCCAATCCCGTCCAATCGGCACCGTTCATCTTGTCGTCAAAGAAATTCATGCCGAGGTACGACCACGCCTGTTGAAAGATCGCGTGTTTTTCGTTGTCGAAGTCGACCAGCAATTCTGCGGTAACAGCAATCGGTCGCGCCTGACGCGAATCAACGGTCATCACTGTGATACGACCGCCTTCGGTGTACCAGACTTCGCGCGAATCGGGCGACCACTGCGCGGAATTCTTGCCACCCGGGGTTGTCGTCAGCGGTCTGGCCGTCGGGGTGTCGCGCGCAAGTTCGTCAAGCGACCACAGATACAGCTGCTGCTGTCCGCCTGCGGCACCGGACAGCAACAGGTTTTTGCCGTCCGGACTAATTGCAATGCTGCCAACCGTGAGTTGTGTATTGAGTATCGTCGCACGTTCGCGAATGCCTTCAAACACAATGTTGACGGCACGCACGCCAGCACGCACAACCGGATTGTTTGCGCCGCCGGCCACTGGCGCAGCGTTCCGGCGAGTTGTATCGCGACGTGTGGTGTCCGGCGCTGGGCGCGTAGTTGTATCACGCGTCGGCGCAGTTGGCACCGCAAACAAATCGCGGAACTGATCCTCGCGAAAGCGCGGCGTATGCGGCAACAAATCAATGCGAATCAACTGCGGCACTTCAGTGCGCTGTCCGGACAAGTACAACACAAACGTTCCGTCGGGACTCCACTCGACATCAGAACCGTTTGAATTGGCCGAGAAGCTGATGGCACGCGGTGTACCACCGTCAACGGGAATGACCATCACCGTTGCAAAACCACGAGCCGTTGTTGTGAGATACGCAATCCAGCGCGAATCGGGTGACCACGTAACATCGCCAGCATTCGCAAATGGCGGTTCGCCAAAGTCACCATCTGCCAGTTTGTGATCGTTCAATCCGTCTGGCGTGACAACGCGCAGCTCTTTGCCGTTCCGGCGATACGCAATCCACTTGCCATCCGGTGAAACACGCGGACCAAATGCACGTCCTTCGGCCGTCGTAATTGCCTTCTCGGTGCGCGTTGTGACGTCGTATTGAAACAAGCGCCAACTGTTGTCGCGACTGGACGCATAAATTGCGCGGCGACTATCCGGCAGCCACGTCACGTCAGTTTCTGCGTCCGGCGTGTTCGTCAACCGAACGGCGTCGCCACCTTCACGCGAGGCCGAAACAAACACTTCACCGCGAGTAAGAAACGCGAGCTTACGTCCATCGGGCGCGAGTGCGAGCGATTGAAATCCTTGCGTGATTGTCTGACGCTCGGGAACGGCATCTGCGGCCGCTCCACGCAGCGTCACGGCAACCGCTTGCGCTTGTCCTTTCGCAACATCGTAGCGCCAAATGCCAAAATCTCGTTCGAACACAATCGCCGAACCGTTATTCGCAACTGACGGCCACAATACACGACCCTTTGTGAAATTCGTCAGCTGTTTTGCCGCGCCTTTGAGAGGTTTCTGCCAGAGATTTTCATTCCCACCGCGATCACTCATGTAGTACACGCTTTGTCCATCTGGCGCGAACTGCGGCCACGCGTCCTTGGCACCGCCCGCCTCGCCAAGTCGCTCGTACGTTGGTGCTCCTGCATCGATGTTATGCACCAGCCACAATTCACTTTCATCGAGATGCGACCGACCGTGACGCCACCATTGTCCCGACACCGTGCCTCGCGCGGTAATCGCCATCGTTTTGTTGTCGGGCGACGGTGACGCCCAGTACTCAGCGGCATATCGATCAGCCGCGACTTGCATCGGCTGTCCACCCGCGGCGCGCACACGGAAGACATCGTTCATGCCGGCGATGTCGTTTGCGGTTGACGAGAAATACAACCACTGTCCGTCGCGCGACCATGCATCGAGCTGATCACGCGCCTCATCAAACGTCCGGCGTCGCAGCACACCCGTTGTCAGGTTGAGCACGTAAATGTCGCCGTTGCCCGTGCGCATCGAGATAAATGCGAGCTGGGTTCCGTCGGGCGAATACTGCGGCCGCGATTCAGTTGCGGGATGTGCAACCAGCAACCGCGCAATGCCGCCTTCGGATGGAACCGTCCAGATGTCGCCGCCAGCGACGAACGCAATTTCTTTTCCGTCAGGCGACAGCGCGGGTTCGGACAGCGCCGCTTTGGGTACGACTGGTTGTTGCGCAACTGCGGCGCCGCTTGTGTCGCCGCGACTGTGTTCAACTGGTTTGAAGTATCCCGCAGGAATTGACAGCAGCAACGGCAGAAGAACGACAGTGCGCAGCAACATGGCAGGATATCAGTGAGTGGGGGCCAGCGTGCCGGACGACAGCGAGGTAAACAGTGGCGTTAACGCGCGAAGCATGTTTCGCGCAACGATGTGCGAGCCCCGTTTGTTGGGGTGCACGCCATCGCCCTGATTAAGTGACGCGATGCCCGCGACGCTGTCCAGTAGAAACGGCAGCAGTTCAATTTTCCTGGCGCGCGCGGCCGCTGCATACGCGTTGTGAAAGTGTGTGGTGTAGTCGCGACCAAAATTTGTCGGCGCTTCCATCTGCACGAGCACGACCTTGGCCTTCGGGTACTTCGCACGAATCACATCCACGACCGCTTCGATGTTCGCCTGCGTGGAATCCGGATTCACTCCGCGCAGTCCATCGTTCGCCCCCACCTCCAACACGACGGCGTCGGCGGGTTGATCAAGCACCCAACTGGCACGCCGCAACGCGCCGGCCGACGTTTCG
>JBDTTO010000268.1:0-5276 GCA_039930585.1 Gemmatimonadaceae bacterium | reverse complement strand
GGGGGTCAGAGTCGTTGATCGGTTCGTCATTCGAGAATGAGCAGGAATCAACGACTCTGACCCCCTGATGTCCGGCAAATCCTGCCGATCGCCTGCGTACCATTTTTCGGCGACTCTGACCCCATTGATTGGTAGCGGTCGTACCATTTTTCGGCGACTCTGACCCTATTGATCCCCCCACTAACCCACCACCAATCCCCATTTGACACCGTAGCTCAGCCCGGTAAAATGGGTGATGTCCCGTACCCCACTGTTCTCGCTGGTTCGCAAGTCGCTCCGCCTCGCGGACGCCGCCAATCGCTCCGACGCACCGTTTGACGAACTGATTGAACGCGCGAATGAATCGCGATTGATCACGCGTCGTTCGTTTGTGCAAGGTTCTGCGGCCACACTCTCACTCGCCGCCGTTGGCGCGTGCGCCCCTTCACGTACACGGGGCGGCGGACTTACCGCGGCCGAACGATCATCCGCATCAGTGCTTGTTGTTGGAGCCGGCATAGCAGGATTGAGCGCTGCGTATCGCCTGCAACAAGCCGGCATGCGCGTCAAGGTGATCGAAGCACAAAATCGAATTGGCGGTCGCATGTTTTCACTGCGCGACAGATTCGCCGATGGTCAAGTCTGCGAACTTGGTGGCGAATTGATCGACACTGGACACACGCACATGCAGGCGATGGCGAAGGAGTTGGGCATCCCGTTGGATGATCTCTCCACCGACGATCCATCGCTCAATCGCTCGACGTGGTTCATTGGTGGACAACGCCGCTCCGAAACCGAAGTTGTGCGCGCGTTTCAGCCGTTGGCGGTGCGTATTCGCGAGACATTGCGGCCGTTTGGAAAAGAGTTTGATCCGACGTGGAAAGATCCGCGCGGTTCCGAAGCGTTGGATCGCATGACGATCGCGCAGTGGTTTGACAAGGAAGGTGTCAGTGGATGGTTGCGCACATTGCTCACCGTTGCGTACACGACAGAATACGGCATGGAGATTGATCGGCAATCCGCTCTCAATTTCCTGATGTTGATCGGCAATGAGACACAGCCTTTCGAAGTTTTTGGCGCCAGCGACGAACGATATCACGTGCAAGGCGGTAACGATCGCATCGTACAGGAACTCGCGCGTCGCGTGAATGCGTTTGTTGAAACCGGTACGATGCTGGAAGCGCTTGAGCAGCGCGCCGACGGAAGTTTTGTTGCGAGCATTGCCAAAAACGGCAGTTCATCAACACTCTCGGCAACGCACGTCGTTATCGCCATTCCATTTACGGTTCTGCGCAACGTGAAACTCACGGTGAATCTTCCACCGGTAAAGCAACGCGCTATTTCCGAATTGGGATACGGTACGAACGCCAAGTTGATGGTTGGATTTTCGTCACGTCCGTGGCGCACGCTGCATAAAAACAATGGCAGCATCTCTACCGACTTGCCGTTTCAGCTCACGTGGGAGACGAGTCGCTTGCAACCGGGACGCGCCGGGTTGCTCACGAATTTCACCGGTGGTAATCACGGCATTGAACTCGGTCGCGGCACGGAAGAAGAGCAGGCAACGGCACTGGTTGATCAGCTCGAACAAATCGTTCCGGGCATTGCGGCGACTCGCGCTGGCATGACGCAAGCGCGTTTTCACTGGCCAACCAATCCGTGGGTGCGCGGCAGTTACGCCGGCTACCTACCCGGACAGTGGACCGGCATTCGCGGCGAAGAAGGCAGCAACGTCGGGCGATTGTATTTCGCTGGTGAACATTGCTCGTTGGCTGCGCAGGGTTTCATGGAAGGCGGCTGCGAAACAGGGCAGCAAGCGACCAGCAACATTCTGGCGTAAACGGTAGTTCATCGCAAACAGTCGATGTCGCAAATTCCGCCCTGTGCGAATCGGAGTTGCGCCGCTCCGACGCAATATGCCATGTCAATGCAGGGCCGCGCGCCATCTGTCGTACGCTTCACAACTGTGATCGCTACTGGTTGATTCTGCTGCAGCACCAACCTTGTCCAGATTTTCCAAACACCAGCGAATCATCAGCTGCGCTTTCATCGCGATCTTCACGCACAACAAAAAACGCACCGGCCAGTTTGGTCAGTGCGTTTTTCCTTCACAACTTTTCGTACTGCGTCAAACTCACGTCCCCCCATACCACTCATATCCGATATCCGACCAATACCCGCCGTTACGCTCAGGCATGAACGTAATTTTTGTCAGATACTTGGTGTTCTTGTATCCCAACTTGATCGGCGAATGCACCCGCGCCGGCGCCCCGTAACTCGGCGACAACAACGCGTCTTCCTTTGCGTACGCAATAATCGTCTGCTGATGCATCGCGCTGTCAATGTCCCAGCTCTCGTGATAATCCTTGTCGAATGAAGAAAAGTCCACGAAGTTGGCGTCAGACGTTGGCTCAACCATGCGCGCAATTTCCGTCATCGGCGCGCCAGTCAACACTTCAATCGCGGTCCACCCTTCAACGCAAAAATGGTCAACGCGTTGACGACGGTTCCGAATATTCATCAGGTCAGACATGGTCAACTTCACCGGCTTCCTGACCGCTCCGCCAACTTCGAGAAACCACGGCCCTTTTGTGTAATCCCACATGGGCACGGTTTTCGAAATGAAGTACGACGGAAAACGATTGCCCGCGAGATAACCCTTCGGTGAACCTTTGTTGAAACTGTCACGCGACATCAACCATCGTTCGACTTTTTCGTTGTTCTTTTCAGCCACGTTAAGCCAGCGATCCGCCCACTTGGGTCCGTTGCTGTTGCACGCAGTCAGCAGTGCACTGCCCAACGTCAGCGCACCAAGGCGAAGAAAATCACGACGCTCCAACCGGCCAGATGCACGCGCGGTTTCAACCGCGCGCTCAACCAACAGGTCGGCGCGCTTCTGAACCTGGAGCTGCTTGTCAGGCGCGCTCATTTACTCACCTCGCGTTTCGTGTTCGCATCGTCTGTCTGCATGTTTGCGTCGTCCGGGTGCGCGGGCAACAGATGTACAAACGGTCGCGCATTTCTTGCTTCGGGCGAATATCGATCTTCGTCGTACCCGCCAGTGGTCATCGCGCGAATCGCGTACGGATCAACTGCAAACACCATGATCACATGCGCCAGCGTTAACAGCGCGAGCAAAAGCATCGCTAAAAAGTGCCACCAGCGCGCGAGCGCGTATCCACCCATCAAATTCGTCAGCCATCCAAGCGAAACGGGCTTCCAGATGGCAATGCCCGTAACAACGGCCATGATGCCGCACAAAATCATCACGAAATACGCCGACTTTTGCAGCGCGTTGTGTTTGCCCTGATGCGGATGATTCGGTCTGATGTACAAATAGAACTTTGCCATTTCGATCGCATCGCGAATGTCACCACGCACGGGGCGTAACGTGCGCCACTCGCCATGCAAAAATAAAAATCCGATGTACACCAGGCCGTTCGCGACAAGCAGCCACATCATCGCGAAGTGCCAATGTCGGGCTCCCCCCAGCCATCCGCCAAAGGTCAGATAAGCCGGTACCGACTGTCCTTCCCACGGCCACCAGCGGATAAACTCGCCTTTGCGTGCAAACGCAGGCGACGCGTTGAAAATTCGCAGTCCCGATCCGGCCATGATGAACAGCGCCACTGCGCTCACCCAGTGCGTCACTCGCACAATTGGGTGATGCCGCGCCTTTCTTTTAAGCGGCTTTGCTGCCGCAACACCTGCCGACATCGGAACTGAAGTCATGGTTTCTCAGCCAGAAGTGAAGCGACCGCAGCGTCCAGCTCTGCGTACTGTCCTTCGCCATCATGATGGAAGCGAATGCGGCCCTTCCGATCAATCAGGTATACTGACGGCCAGTATTCGTTCTTGAAAGCGTTCCAGATGACAAAATTGTTGTCGAGCACGACGGGAAAAGTCACGCCAAGTTTTTTCACCGCCTCCTCAACGTTGGCGCGCGGACGCTCGCGAGGCAATTCCGGCGTATGTACGCCAATCGTGACGAGCCCCTGATCTTTGTAACGAGCCGCCGTTTCCTTCACGTGCGGCAATGCGTTCAGGCAGTTGTAACACGCAAATGTCCAGATCTCGATCATCGTCACTTTGCCCTGTAGCGACTCGCGCGTAATGGGCTCGCTGTTGATCCAGCCAAGGCCGCCTTCCAGCGACGGCATCTTTCCGAGATCAGGAAGTGCGTGACTCACGGCGTTTCGAATTCCACCCGGAACGAGTTCGCGTACCAACGCTTTCTCAACTCCGGCAGTTGGGGACGTCGGAACGCGCGCGAACAATCGCGCGTCATTTCCCGAAATAATGAGGAGTGCGGCCGCCAACGCTGCTGCGCCGATTGCCAATTCTGCTTTTCGATGCCAGCGAAGCCAAACGGATTGCATGCGAGTGCGCACAACGTCTCCCAGTATGAGGATCAAGGCAAAAACAAAACCACTTCCAGCAGCGAAAGACAACAACACCAACGGCAGCTTCGACGCCGGAAGTTCACCGGTCGCAGCACCGGCCAACACGAGCGCAAGAATGGGCCCCGCGCACGGCGCCCAAATGAGTCCAGTGGTCGCACCCATTCCAAGCGCTAACAACGGCTGCGCACGGTCCGCCTGGCCGGGTGTGAGCCCGACGCCAAGTCGCACGAACGGTCGCGAAAACCACACCGCAACTCTGGGCGACAATAGCGCCAACGCCGACGCACCAAGAATGACGGGCGCGATCCATCGTGTAGCCGTGCCCGACGCAATCGCCAAAGCGCCCGCGCCCGCAATGCTGCCAACCGCCGCGAACATGAACATCAATCCCAGCAGAAACGGCGCGATGTCACGCAGCGCCGAGCGCCCGGTGCGCGCCAGAACAAATGGCAGCACCGGAAGTACGCACGGACTGGCCACGGCCAGCACGCCACCCAACGCCGCCAGAACGAGAAGAGTTGTCACGGGATGCCTAGACCCCCACGTTGCCTTTGGTTCCGCCAGCGCGGCGCGCTACCTTGGACTCAAACGGCCCAACCGACCAACCCCAGGGAAATTTGCGTGACTAAAGGACGCGTGGAAGCATTCAGCGATGGCGTCATTGCCATCATCATCACGATCATGGTGCTGGAGCTGCATCCCCCGGAGGGCACTTCACTCGCGGATCTCGCTCCCGTCCTCCCGAAAGCCCTGGGCTACGTGCTCAGTTTTGTGTACGTGGGCATTTACTGGAATAATCACCACCACCTGATGCAGGTCGTGAAACACGTGCAAGGCGGCGTGTTGTGGGCCAACATGCATTTGCTGTTCTGGTTGTCAGTAATTCCCTTCACG
>JBDTTO010000267.1:0-5277 GCA_039930585.1 Gemmatimonadaceae bacterium | reverse complement strand
GATGGTTGGTTGCGCTTGTACGAACGGATGGGCCGAACGCAATTGGCCACCGCGATTGATGCGCTGCTTGATTACACGGAACGTCGAGTGCGCGCGCGCCTCAAGCTACTCGAAGGTGCGGATGCCCAATCGCGCGATGCGTTGGAAGGCGATGGTGTTGACGATCGTGCCATTCCAATTGTCGTACGCGTTCAAATCAACAATGGAACGTTGCATCTTGATCTGACCGGGACGTCAGGAGCAGTACGCGGCAACGTGAACGCACCGCCAGCGGTTGCGCGCGCCGCCGCCGTATTTGTCTTGCGCGTATTGTGCGACGACGACGTGCCAGTGAACGAGGGTGTGTCGCGCGCACTCACACTGACCATTCCCGACGACTGCGTCGCGAATGCAAAGTGGCCAAGTGCCGTTGCGGCCGGCAACGTCGAACTTTCAAATCGAATTACGGACGTGTGCTTTGCAGCAATGGCTGCAGCCGCTGCTCAAGTTGGCGAGCATTCTTTGCCAATTCCCGCCGCCGGACAAGGCACGATGAACAACATCACGTTGGGCGCGCCCGGCTGGAGTTTTTACGAAACACTCGGCGGTGGTCAGGGTGCAAGCAAACGCGGCGACGGGCCAAGTGCAGTACACGTAACAATGAGCAACACGCGCAATACGCCAGTTGAATCGCTGGAGCGTGCGTACCCGCTCCGCATCGACGAATACTCCATTCGACAGCACAGCGGCGGTGTCGGCGCGCACACAGGTGGCAATGGCGTTGTGCGGAGGTATCGCGCGCTTGGTACGTGCACGGCAACGCTGCTAACCGAGCGTCGAACGAGTGCGCCGCCGGGATCCGATGGCGGTGGCAATGGATTGCCGGGGCGCAATCTGCTGAATGGTGTCGAACTGCCCGCGAAGTGTCGCGTAACGCTCGCTGCTGGCGATGTGCTCACACTCGAAACACCGGGCGGCGGCGGTTACGGCAAAAGCCCGTAGTTTCAATGGGGTCAGAGTCGCCATCCCCACCAATCCACGCCCCGCTAAACCGTCAGCGTCATCCCCTCATACGCCGCGTCAATTTGCAACCGGCTTCCCGCGCGATGCGCAAGCGAGCGGCACGTCCACACGAGATCGTCAATTTCACTGTCCGTGCGATCAGGATGGTGATGAAACAGCACCAACCGCTGTGCGTTACACTCGACAGCCAGCTGCGTCGCTTCCTCCGCCGACGAATGGCCCCAGCCGGCATACAGCGCGACTTCGGCATCGTGATACATCGCGTCGTGCAACAACAACGGGATGTTGCGCAGTGACTCAATAACCCCAGCGCGCCACTGCATCACCGCGGGATCATTGCTGGCATACGACAACTCATTATCCGGTGCAAACGCAACGGCCGCGCCTTGCGCATCGTCAATGCGAAAAATCGCCGCACCGCCGTTGTGCCGAGCATCAATGCGATGGACTGCGCACCCATCACCCGCCGGCATGGGTACGCCCAATTCGCATGACTCAATGCTCAGCGTACTCGCAAGCATTGGCATCTCAACAAAGAGTGGCGGCGCCAGCACTGTTCGCACCAACTCGCGCAGTTGGTCCGGCGTTGCGTTTCCGCACCGCAGAATCACGTGATTGTTTTCTGACCGAAGCGGTTGAAAATGCGGCAGCCCGATGACGTGATCGAAATGCTGATGTGTGAGAAAGAGGTGAATGATTTCATCCTCCTTGATATTTGGGTTCGCAATCTGCGCCCGCAGAATTTCCGCACCCAACGCACGAATGCCGGACCCCGCGTCGAAAATTACGCGAGCCCCGTTTGCTGGTTGAATCTCAATACATGACGTGTGTCCGCCGTAGCGGAGGGCCTGCGGTCCCGGACTGGGCAGGGTACCACGAGCCCCCCAACACCGAAGGCGTAATCGGGGGGCCACCGGCACCGTTAGAGGCGCGGCCTTGACCGCGTCTCGAGAGCCGGACGGTCGGTGATCGTAACCTGGCGGCGCTGCACGCTAATGAGGCCGCGCTCCTGAAATTCTGCCATCGCCCGCGAAACGGTCTCGCGGCTGGCGCCAATCATCTGGGCGATGGTTTGATGCGTGAGTGGCTTGATCAGCGTCGCCGGCGCGCCGGGGGTCGCATTCTCAAGCAGCACCTTGGCCACGCGTCCCGGAACGTCCAGCAGCACCAGGCTGCCAATTGTGCCATCGGCCTGACGGAGGCGGCGCGACAGCTCCATCAACAGCGACCAGCCAACCTGCGGCTGCTGTTCAACCTGACGACGGAAATCTGCACGACGCAGCACTAGCAAACTGGACGCCACGGTGGCCATGACGTGAGCCGAGCGCGGTCGGCCATCGATCAGGGCGAGTTCGCCGAAATGATCGCTGACACCCAGTTGGCCCAGAATCACTTCGCGACCGTCTTCACCAACGAGCATGACTTTAACTTCGCCACTGCGCACGAGATACAGGGCATCGCCAGGATCGCCTTCGCTCACGATCATCGCACCCTTGGCGTACTTCTGTTCGCGTGTGATTTCAGCAAAGCCGCGCAGTGCGGCGCGGTCCAGCTCCCGGAAGAGCGGAACGGTTGACAGGAAGTCAGCAATACGGTCCAGCGATACGCTCATGGACGGCGGTGCGAAGCGGACAGGAGTGGTGCCGAATGTGACCATGTTTGGGATCTCTCACGGCACCAAGGAGGCGCCGACGAAGGTACCGTATGAAACGACAGAGGCAAGGTGATGCCCTGCGGTGATGTCAATTACTTTCCCGTATACCACGAAGGAATACGATGGTTCATTCTTCGTAGTTCGGGCATTTTGTCGCCCTTTAGCTGATGATAGGACGTGCGTCACCAACGCGCTGTGACGATTATCACCCCCTCGATTTCGCTGCTGTACTTGCACGTTTGCAATGCGGCCGCTGGCAACCAATCTCATGCTGAGTCATCTCCGCGATCGAGTCGCTGACGCCCTGCTACGGGCTGAAGAGGTTGATCGTTTGTTGTCTGATCCCGATACCGTGCGCGACTCGCAGAAGCTTGCAGCGCTCGGCAAAGAACATCGACATCTCGCCGCCATTGTTACGCGTTCGCAACGACTCGACAAGCTCGAGAGTGAGCTCGTTGAATCGCGCGAGATGGCCTCTGGCGATGATGACGAGATGGCCGCAGAAGCACAAGCGGAAGTGGCGCGTCTCGAGAACGAGCAGAAATCATTGCACGACGAACTGCTGCCGCTGCTCATTCCGCGCGACCCACTCGATGACCGTCCCTCTATCGTTGAAATTCGCGCGGGCACGGGTGGTGATGAGGCCGCTTTGTTTGCGGCGGATTTGTATCGCATGTACACGCGCTTCATCGAACGACGCGGCTGGAAAATCGAAACGATTTCGCATTCTGCGGGAACGTTGCACGGCGTGAAGGAAGCCATCTTCAAAGTGATTGGCGATGGTGCATTCGGCGTGCTGCGCTGGGAGTCGGGCGTGCATCGCGTGCAGCGCGTTCCCGCAACAGAAAGTCAGGGACGCATTCATACTTCCGCCGCAACGGTAGCTGTGTTGCCCGAGGCCGAAGAAGTGGACGTGCGCATTGAAGACAAGGATCTGCGCATTGACGTATTTCGTTCGTCAGGTCCCGGTGGACAAAGCGTGAACACGACGGATTCCGCTGTGCGCATCACGCACATTCCAACGGGTCTCGTGGTGTCGCAGCAGGATCAAAAATCGCAGCTGCAAAACAAGGCGAAAGGCATGGAAGTGTTGCGCGCGCGTTTGCTCGATTTGCGATTGTCCGAACAGGAAGCGGAACGTTCGCGTCAGCGTCGTTCGCAGGTGTCCACTGGTGATCGTTCGGCAAAAATTCGCACGTACAATTATCCGCAGGGACGCGTAACGGACCATCGTGTTGGTGTCACGCTGTATGACATCGATCGTGTCATGGATGGTGATCTCAAACCATTCCTTGACGCGCTTGCACTCGCCAACGCCGAAGAGGCATTGACGGCGTGAGTGCTGGACTCATCACGCGCAATCAGGTTTTTGTGAGCACATCCCATCGCGCGTCATCACGCACGGTGCGACAGTTGTTGGCGGATCTCGAGAATCGATTGGGAGCGTCGACTGCGCTGTCCGCGCCTGACGAAAGTGCCGAGTTGCAGCGCGAAGCGCGGGAGATCGTGGCGGTGCTGCTTGATGCTTCGCTTGGCGATGTATCACGTCGCAGCGATGAAGTTGTTTCCGCCGAAATTTCAACGCGGGCATTTGACGTTGCCGAACGGAGATCAACGGGCGAACCGCTGGCCTATTGCCTGGGGTCCGCTGCTTTTCGTCATCTCGTGCTCAACGTCGACCGTCGCGTATTGATTCCGCGCGCCGAGACCGAAGTCGTGGTGGATGAAGCGCTCAAAGCGGTGCAGGGGCGGCGTGGTGGCATCGCTGTAGACATTGGAACGGGATCGGGAGCCATCGCCCTGTCGCTGGCCACCGAGGGACAATTTGATCGCGTGATTGCCACGGATATCTCACCAGACGCGTTGGACGTGGCCCGCACGAACGCGGCCGGACTCACGGTGCGGCACTCGCCAATCGAGTTTCGGCTCGGTGCAGATTTAGCGCCGTTAGCGGGTATAAAGGCCTGTCTGATCGTATCGAATCCGCCGTACATTGCTCCGGACGAAGCGGCCTCGCTGCCAGCGAGTGTGCGCGACTGGGAACCTGCGCTGGCGCTGTTTGCCGACGAGGGGGGAATGGCCCGTTACGACGCCATTCTGGCGGGTGCTCCGGGCCATCTGGAGCAGGGCGGTTGGCTGGTGCTCGAACTCGATTCCCGACGCGCGCACGAAACGGCTCGCCGGGCCACGCAAGACGGACGATATACCAACGTGCGTCTGGTACGAGATCTCACAGGCCGCGATCGCGTGCTGGTTGCGCGCACAGTTGTTGACACTATTTCGCAATAAAATTCTCTCGCGTTCGCACATAGGACTACAACATGCTCGAAGACAAAGCAAAAGATCTTGGTCGCACGATTGGCCAAAGCGCCGAATACAAAGCCGTTAAGCGTTCCAGCGAAGCGCTGAACGAAGATCGCGAGTCATCGACGCTGCTGCGTCAGATGGAAGGCATTCGTCAGGAAGCGCAGGCCATGATTGATCGTGGCGAGCAGCCGACGCAGGAAATGGAAGTGCAGCTTGATGGGTTGCTCGAACAGGTGCAGACGCAATCCTCGTATCAGCACGCGGTCGAGCAGGCAGCTCGGACAACCTCCTTGATCTCCTCTTGCTGGCCGTGG
>JBDTTO010000266.1:0-5277 GCA_039930585.1 Gemmatimonadaceae bacterium | reverse complement strand
GATTGCGCGCGTTCGCCGGCACTGCGATCACGAACCATCAGCGTAACCGTTGCCCCCAGCT
This sequence comes from Gemmatimonadaceae bacterium, assembly GCA_039930585.1. Taxonomy (GTDB): domain Bacteria; phylum Gemmatimonadota; class Gemmatimonadetes; order Gemmatimonadales; family Gemmatimonadaceae; genus Gemmatimonas. The sequence goes on along the minus strand of JBDTTO010000266.1, from coordinate 5,216 downwards.
GCGAAAGCGAGAGTGCAATTGCAGCACCAATGCCGCGATTGGCACCCGTCACCAGCGCATGGCGATTCTCGAGCGGCATCATGTCAACTCTCCAGGCTTGGTGGGCGCGCCAGCATTTGCAGCGGCGGCGGCTTCAGCGCGTGCACGCACATTCAGACGGTCAAGTTGCGACTTGCCCGACAAATACTGTGCAGGCCAGTCAGCACCTTCGTAACCGAGACGTGCCGCTTCCGTCAACGTCCACGCAGGATTTGTGAGATGTGGTCGACCAACCGCCACCAGATCTGCACGACCTGCGGCCAGAATGCTGTTCAGTTGATCGGCGTCAGTAACCGCGCCAACCGCCATCGTCGGAATGCCCGCTTCCTGACGAACGCGATCTGCAAATGGTGTTTGCCACATCCGCCCGAATATTGGCTTCTCGTTCTTCACCACTTGTCCGGCGGAAACGTCAATCATGTCCGCGCCTGCATCGCGAAACGCGCGTGCAATGGCAACCGCGTCATCGGCGGTGTTTCCGTCGGGATACCAGTCATGGGCTGAGATTCTGACGGAGATGGGTTTGCCCTCGGGCCAGACGGCGCGCACTGCGCGAAAAACTTCGAGCGGATAACGAAGCCGCTTTTCAATCGATCCGCCATACTCGTCGGTGCGCTTGTTGGTGAGCGGCGACAAAAACGCCGACAACAGGTAACCATGCGCGCAGTGGAGCTCCAGCCAGTCGAAGCCTGCCTTTTCGCCAAGCCAGGTCGAGTGGACGAATTCGAGACGTACACGATCCATGTCTGCTCGCGTCATTTCCCGGGCCGTCTGCGAAATGTCTTCCAGGTATTGTGCTTCGCTTGGCGCAATCAGCGGCCATGCGCCGTCGGCGATCGGAAGATCAACGCCTTCCCACATCTTTTTTGTTGCGCCCTTCGCGCCGGCGTGGCCAAGTTGCAGCCCGATTTTGGCATGCGTGTTTTCGTGCACGAAGCGCACAATACGTTTCCACTCGAGCATCTGTTGTTCGTTCCAGATTCCCGGACACCATGGCGTGATGCGAGCATCGGCTGCGACGCAGGTCATTTCGGTCATCACCAGGCCGGCTCCGCCTGCCGCACGCGCTCCAAGGTGAACAAAGTGCCAGTCGGATGGAGTGCCGTCTTCGCGTGCTGTGTATTGTGCCATTGGAGAGACTACCACACGATTCCGCAGTGTGACATCGCGCAGTGTGAACGGCGTGAACATTGGCGGAATAATGCGGCCAGTGGAATCGGTACTGCTTGGCGCTCCGCCACTGCGTGCGGCAAACCAACGTTCAAATGCGGCAACATATTCGGCGTCGCGCACGCGCAAGCCTTCGTGCGAAATGCGCTGCGATCTTGTGAGCAACGAATACGCAAACTGCTCGGGATCAAGTGTTGCATACCGACTCACATGTTCAAACCAATCGGTTGAGTTGCGCGCGGCGTTCTGCAACTTGAGTACTTCCACCGAACGGCGCTCCTGATACCGGGACAACGATTCAGCGAGCGTACTCCCGGTTTCAGCCAGCGCGCTGTCGATATCAATTGCGTCTTCGAGCGCGAGCTTCGTACCGGATCCAATCGAGAAGTGTGCGGTATGTGCCGCATCGCCCAGCAGTACAACGGGCACTTTGCGATTGTCGACGTCGAGCCAGTGCGTCCACGTTGTGCATGTGATGCGCGGAAAACGAATCCACTGCGCCGACCCGCGCAGATGTGTCGCGTTGGACAACAATGACTTGCCGTTCAGGTGTCGTGCAAATGTCCGCTCACACCACGCAATTGCATCGGCAGAGTCCATTGATGCCAGTCCAATTGCGGCCCACACATCTTCAGGCATCTCGACAATGAACGTGCTCATGGTCCGGTCAAACTGATACGCGTGCGCCTGCACCCAGCCGTACGGCGTTTCTTCAAACGCAAACGTAAACGCGTCAAAGTGTTGCAACGTTCCGAGCCATACAAAACGGCACGCGCGCACATCGGTGTCGGGTTGGTACGTGTCACTCCAGCGATTGCGTGTGCGCGAATTGAGACCATCGGCGCCGATAACGATGTCGGCCTGATGCAACTGCGCCAGCGCTTCGACGTCGTCCACTTCCTGCTGGAACTCCAATCGCACGCCAAGCGCGAGGCACCGCTCCTGCAATAGCGCCAGCAATCGCTGCCGTCCAATGCCGCTGAACCCGTGGCCGGACGAGCGCACGGTCTTACCGCGAAAGTGAACGTCAATATCATCCCAATGATGCAACGCGGCACCAATCGCCGAGCCCGATTCGGGATCGGCGGCGCGCAAATTGTCCACCGTTTGATCGCTGAGCACGACGCCCCAGCCGAAAGTATCACTGGCGCGATTGCGCTCGATGACGAGCACGTCGATTTCGGGATTGCGACGTTTGGTGAGCAGGGCCGTGTACAGGCCGCCGGGGCCTGCTCCGACCACCAACATCCGCTTGAGCGCTTCGATCATGCACACATGATATCGGCCGGACACGCGCTATGCACGGGAGTCGCGCCTTACCGTGTGACCGTGTACTCCATCCAATTGGCGCCTTCCTTCACCTTGGTCTTGAATTTTTTCCAGGCAGCTGCCGGTACATCCGCCGGTTCTTCGATGCCGAGTTCCGCGTCGATGATGCGCCCCTGGGTTTTGTCCTTGAGGCGCGTGAACAGCGATGGAAACGGCATGTTCCATTCCATCTTTTTTGCCGTAACACGGTTAACGGGAATCATGGCCACCAACTCTCGGCTCTCCATCAGTTCGAGTCCTTGTGCGCGCATGGTCGCATTGTGGCTGGCGTGATGTCCAACCTTGTACAACACGGTGCGCGCCAACAGATCCTTCGCATTGACCACGCGTGTTTGTTTGTTTTTCGTGACCGTCCATTCCAGCGCGCCCCACGACATCCAGTTGCCAACCTGGGCATCGCCGGGAAAGAGCAGGACACGTTTTGAAGGCGTGAGCTCGAATGCAAGTGCGAGACTCGTGTTGTTGGTGTCGGAATCAAGTTGCAACGCAACACGTCCGGCCGACCCAAGCCAATCGTGTTCAATCTGCCGCCATTCGTCGTTCGCGTTCTGATACGTGTCATAGAACAGCGGTTCTGCTTCCGCCTCCGCGTCTGTCACGCGAAAGAAGCTTTCAAACGGATGTTGACTATTCGCAAGTTCGCTGTCGCTAACGGCCGCCAGAAACCCAAGGTCACTTGCGCCGGCGGTCAGTTGATAGACCTCGGGATTTGATTTTGTCGGGTCGCTTTTCTTGAGCAGTTTGACGTCCGTGGGCGGGCCCAGCACATAGACGCGCACGCTGTCGACACCGGGAACAGTGAATGATTCGCCCGGTCGAAGAAATTTGATCTTGTCACCTGCGCGGGCTTTCGCCCACGTAAACGCATCGGCAGTTGTTGGCTGGCCAGCAGCGGCTAATCCACCATAAAAATTGAGCAGACTGTTAATGCGCGTTGCATTTCGCATCGCGCCGGGATCGGTGGACACAGCCAATCGTGATGCCGCACCCTGCACCGCCTTCAATGCCATCGCTCGACGTTTTCCAAGCGTGTTGGCCAATTCGTCGTTCGGATCTTCGGTCCACGCAACCCACACTTCGCCAACCGTGAGTTGCTTCAGCTCATCCTGCGCTTGCACAAACCCCGAGACGTGATCCCAGTGTTCATGCGTGACGACCAGCACGTCGAGTTTGCCACCGGTGGTTTTCAGAATATCGGCGGCGACCGCTTTCATCTTCTGTTGCGAATCTTCGGTGCCTTTCAACACGCCACAATCGATCAGGATGTACGCGTTCCCGGATTTTTTTGGCAGCGTGATCAGGAAACAATCGCCCAGTCCCTGCCGATACATGCGAACGGATGCGCTGGCCATGGAATATTCGCTGGCTGATGTGGAATCACAGACGATGTAACATTGCAAACGGCTCATGCACATCACCGCCAACACCACCAAAGTAAGTGGCGGCGAGTGTCTCGTTACCAACACCCGTCAGATACTCGCGCTGCTTCTGTTGGCGATTCTTATCCAGCCGTTTGCGAATGGCGTAACGCAACTTGCCCGTGCTGGCGTCAATGACCAGCGTGCAGCCGCCGCGAAAGTAGTAATCAGGTTCGCCGCCAGATGGATTGGTCGAATCGCCATCAACGTATTGCGGAATTCGCTGGGTGAGTTCTACAATCCACTGAAATTGCGGGCGTCCCTCCCAATCGCTTCGCATCGACGGACGAATGGTGTGAACTTCAAACTTCAGTGCGGTATCAATTCCGGAGAGTGTCACGCCCTTGTCAAACTTGGATTTGAGATAGTGGTGCAGAATGGCGCGTTTGAGCTGCATCTTTTCGTACAAGTCCCTGCGCGATTGCGTCAGTCCCCACGCCGCCGTGTCGTTGGCCCAGTTCACGACGAGGTCAAGTGCGACATCTTCATCTTCGTCGGGCGCGGCAGATGTTGGTCGCCACAATAGTCCGTCAACCGAAAGCGTGCGCACGTCTTCGGGCACAATACCGTGGCGGCGAAACGCCTCGGCAAATGCCACACGTCTATTTTGTGCATCAACGGGATCCAACTCAAAATCGGCGGTGAGTATTGCGCGCAAATAGTCGCCAAACGTGAGATCAACCGGCGGACAATAGTCGAGCGCGCGAATGCACATATCCAGCACGCCCTTTGCCGCCGATGCTGCCTCGTCCGCCATACGTTTAACCAGATCGGGATGCAAACTTCCCGCAGGCAAGATGCCGGTGCCTTCAGTGGCGATGCGCAGCAGATCCGCGATGCGCGCTTTGTAGATGGTGAGAAACGCATCGAATGTTGCGGCAACCAGAATTGCACCACGCAAATGCGGCTCGAGTTGCCACCCCATTGCTGATGGATCGGGATCTATTGGTCGCCACGCATTGTTCTCATCAACTTGCCCGATGGCGCTACGCAATGCGCCTCGGCCTCCAAGCGCCTGACCAAATTGCTGTGCGAGTTCGCCCAAACCATTTTGACTGGCAAGATCGCCGTGTGTTTTTGCAATCTGGTGCAGCAACACGTCGGGAACGGAGAAGTGCAGAAACAGCGCAACGATGTCGGAAAACGCCTCATGAAACGCCAGCACATCAGGATTGCTGGCTTCATTGAAACGCCGATGCATTCCGTCGAGCAGCGCATGCGTCACTTCGTGCGCGATGACGTCGTGCGAAAGACAAGTGA
>JBDTTO010000265.1:0-5288 GCA_039930585.1 Gemmatimonadaceae bacterium | reverse complement strand
CGCGCAGATCTCCAAGCGCGTCATAGGCAGGCGAGCAGGCAAAGCGCCCGAGCCGGCCAGCGTGGCGGCGAAGCAGCGGTTGCATTTGTTGTAAGGCGGGTTCGCCATTTGTGCCGATTTCGCGCGAGCCGGCAGCCCACTCTTGCCACTCTTTAGCCGATGCTACGCCCGGCGCCCACGCCTCAAGATGCGCAACGCTAAAACGGACCTGAGACTCGGCGGGGGAACCCATGAGCGACAGAATATGTCGCGCTTAGGTGAATTGCCACGGTTAGCTATACCGCGGCATTGGGCGGTCCGCGGTGAGCATCGGCTCGACCTGCGCACGCGACGCAACGGTTCTGCTGCACCGCGACAAAATGCCCGCATGCTTTGAGCGCGGATTCGCCATACGTTGTTGCGATGCATCGCGTCTCCGTCTGGCTGCGTGTCACCGTGCAGCGGCTCCTCTCCGAAAATACAGATCCCGCCCGGCTGGGAGTCGCAGTTGGCATTGGTGTGCTGTTCGCGTGCACACCGTTTTATGGATTTCAGCTGTGGCTCGCGCTCGCATTTGCGTGGGTCTTTCGATTGAACAAAGTGGCCGTGGCCATCGGAACGCAGTTTTCATTTCCGCCGTTTATTCCGTTCATTGTGCTGGCCAGCGTCTGGATTGGTGAAGTGCTAGTGCACGGTCGCACGCCATCACTTGATCGATCGCAATTTCAATCGGCTAGCGCGCGCGAACTGCTCACGCAATTTGGCGCAGCGTGGGTTGTTGGCGGATTGGTTGTGGGTGCCGTAGCGGGAACTGTGATCGGCGCCGGCGTAACCGTTATCGCGGCGCGCAGAGCTCGGAGAGGGTTACCGAGCGCAGACCTTCAGTCTCCATCCGATCCAGCAGCCGACTGACGACTCGCAAGGCAACCGGTGGTTCGTCGCCCTTGTCAAATTGTTCGTCGTTCACTCGGGCATCATGCAACACGAGAATCGCGCCCGGTTTGAGCGCGTGCTCAAGCCGTTGATACGCCTCGTTGACGCTTGTGCGCCGCGTGCCGTCGCGTGCCGTTGCGGTCCAGCAAACAATTTCGATTTTCGCCTGATCGGCACCGGCGACTACACGCGGTGACAACAAACCAACAGGCGGGCGGAACCAACGTGGTCGCTTGCCAGTCAGCTGTTCGAGCAGTGTGTTTGTGCGTGTGAGTTCGCTGGCCAACGCACGCGGCGACATGAACGCCGTGTTGTACGAGTGATCCCACGTGTGATTTGCAATTTCGTGTCCGCGCCGCGCGATGTCCTGGACAATCTGCGGGTGCAGTTCGGCGCGCCCACCAATGATAAAGAATGTCGCGCGTTGTTCGTGTGCGTCCAGTAAGTCTAGCAGCGGCGGTGTCCAGCGAGCGTCCGGACCATCGTCGAAGGTCAGTGCAATTTCAGCGCGCCCGGATGTCGCGCGATGGACCACGCGCGTAAATACGCCGGAAATTGGCAGCGCCACTCCGACCGCGACGGTCGCGACGAACGGCAGCAGCGCGGCGAGTACCATCACCGGGCGAAGAACTCCCGCCACGGCGAGGCCTGCGGCGAATGCGGCGACGGAGATCGACAGATGAAACGCGATCGATCCGAAATGTGACGAGCGACCGTCGGACGGCATGGGTTATAATCCTGATCCCGGGGCCATTATCGCGATGCTATCGTTGCGAGGCCACATTGCCATAACGACGGCTCGATTCCGTTCACGCGAACGGACGCTCCGTTTCCCCGCCCTTTCCCCGACCAGTATTCCAAACGTGGTGCATCAGTGTTCGCAGGTTGAGGGGAAAGTCAGATGAGGCAGAATAACGAGTCGCGTGGAACTCGGCTGCTTCGTTTGCGCAATTCGTTCACGGCCGGACGAATCACGTTATCGAATCTGATGGTAGTGCTGATCCTGGTTTCGCCGGCGTCAGCATGTCGTTCAAGCGCGCCTCCGACTGATATCAACCGCCTGCGTATTGCACTGTCGCCGGCCGCGTTTCCGCAGTCCATCAGCCTGCAACAACATGTGGAAGTTGAGCAAGGCGGAAAGAGCGTCGATTTTGAGGCCGTGTTGGATGTTACGCCGGAAGCCGTCACGCTGGTCGGACTTGCGTTTAATCAGCGCGTGTTCACGCTCAAATATGACGGCGTGAAGTTGCAGGAATCGCGCAGCAAGATGCTTCCGCGCGAAGTGCAGGCAGGCGACGTGCTCTCCGATTTGCAGATCGCGCTATGGCCCGCAGACGCCGTTCGTTCAGCGCTTCCCGCAGGTTGGATTCTCAAGGATTCAGAAGGACAGCGCGTACTTTCGCAGAGCGATACTGCGCGCACAACCATCACGTACAGCGCGACGCCTCGTTGGAGTGGCACGATCACACTGCAGAATCATCAGTACGATTATCGGTTGCTGATCAAATCGGCGGTTGCTCCGTAATGCACGAACGATTGGCGACGATGCGCGCGCAGGAAAACGAATCGTGAGTGGCGCGTTTTATCTGAATGCGCTGGGAGTTGTTTCCGCGCTGGGCAGCGGCGCAGACGAAACTGCGCGTCGACTATTTGCGGGCGACGCTGGGACGTTGCCAAGTATGCAATTTTCGCCCGGCCGGGAAATCCCGGTTGGAGTGGTGGGCGCGCCGCTCCCGTCGTTAAACCAGTTCGCGATTGAATTTCGAAGCCGCAATAACCAACTCGCGCTGATTGTGGTTGAACAAATTCGACAAGCCGTATCCGATGCAATCGCGCGGTTCGGCGCCGATCGGGTGGCGGTTGTGATTGGCACGAGTACGTCGGGCGTTGGCGAAAGTGAGTTGGCACTCAAACATCGTGCGGCAACGGGCGAACTACCTGCCAAATACCACTTTGCGCAGCAGGAGTTGGGAACGCTCGCGACGTTTGTGGCCGAGTCGTTGGGTGTGCGAGGTCCGGCGTATGTGCACTCAAGTGCGTGTGCGTCGGGCGCCAAAGCGATGGCCAGTGCTGCGCGATTGCTCCGGAATGGGTTGGCGGACGCAGTTGTGACTGGCGGCGTCGATTCACTTTCGGGATTTACCATTGCGGGGTTTACCGCGCTCAATCTCGTGAGTGCTCAGCGCTGCAATCCGCTATCCGCGAATCGTGACGGGATCAATATTGGCGAGGCGGCCGCGCTTTTTCTGATGACGCGCCAGCCAGCCACAGTTCGGCTGTCAGGATGGGGGGAGAGTTCGGATGGTCATCACTTTTCGGCGCCGGATCCGACGGGTCGAGGCGCCACGCTGGCCATCAATGCCGCTTTGTCTCGCGCGGGCGTCGACGCAAACGCGATTGAATACGTGAACCTGCATGCGACGGGCACTCGCGCCAACGACTCAATGGAAGGCGCGGTCATGCATGCGTTTTTTGCAGACCGGGTGCCTGTGAGCGGCACCAAACCACTGACTGGCCACACACTTGGTGCGGCGGGTGCATTGGAAGCGGCCATCTGCTGGCTTACGATGCAGGATGGAAATTCCCGCGGTTCCCTGCCACCGCATTTGTGGGACGGCCAACCTGATTCCACCATTCCGCCGCTGCGTGTTGTGGCGATGGGTGAGTCGTTGAGCCGCCCGCCGCGCGTGACGTTGTCGACCTCCTTCGCATTTGGTGGCGCGAATGCGGCGCTCATCTTTGGTCGGGAGTAAACGTTGAACTTCCCGATTGAAGCGTCGTTGGTGGTACCGCACAGCTCGCGCATGTCGCTGCTGGATATGGTAACTGGCGCCGATGAGAACTCGTTATCCGCGACCGCGCGCGTTCGTGAAGACAATCCGTTGGTGCACGATGGCGTGATGGGTTCCTGGGCCGTCATTGAATACATGGCGCAGGCCATCGCGGCGTTTGAGGGTTGTCGGGCCCGTGAACGTGGTGATAAACCGAAAGTGGGATTTCTTATCGGTACGCGACACATGACGTGCGACGTGCCTGGAATTGCGGTTGGAACGGAGTTGCAGGTGCATATCGAACGCCAATACGAAGAGGGCGGTTTGGGATTGTTTGATGGAGTAGTTACGGGCCGCGAGATCCTGGCCAACGCGTCAATTTCCGTATATCAGCCGGACAACGCGCAACAGTTTTTGCTGGAGACGCGCGCGTGAGCGAGTCAACGACGGCCTCGCAGAGCGTGCTGGTGACCGGTTCAAGTCGCGGCATTGGTAAAGCGATCGCACTGAAACTTGCGCACGACGGATTTGATGTCGTGTTGCACTGCCGCTCGCGACGTGATGAAGCCGAAGTTGTGCAGCGTGAAATTGAAGCACTGGGGCGACAGAGCCGCGTGTTGCAGTTTGACGTGCGTGATCGTAGTGCGGCGTCAACAGCGTTGCTGGCGGACATCGAAGCGCACGGTTGCTACTATGGCGTGGTTTGCAACGCCGGCATTACTCGCGACAACGTGTTTCCGGGAATGTCCGGCGAAGAGTGGGATGATGTTGTGCACACCAATCTCGATGCTTTTTACAACGTGTTGCACCCCATCGTGATGCCAATGGTGCGTCGTCGTGAACCCGCGCGTATCATCACGATCTCGTCGGTGGCCGGCGTGCTGGGCAATCGTGGTCAGGTGAACTACAGTGCGTCCAAAGCGGGAATCATTGGCGCAACCAAAGCACTCGCGCTCGAACTGGCGTCGCGCAAAATCACCGTCAATTGTGTCGCACCCGGTTTCATCGCCACCGAGATGACGCAGGACTTGCCCGTCGAAAAGATCGCTGAGTTTGTGCCGCTCAAGCGAGTTGGCACGGCTGACGAAGTTGCGGCGACGGTGAGTTTTCTCATGTCACCGGGCGCGGCATACATCACGCGTCAGGTGATTGGTGTTGACGGAGGGCTCTCATGAACCGTCGCGTTGCCATTACCGGAGCCGCCGGTATCAGTCCACTCGGCAACGACTGGAACGCCGTGCGCGATCGCCTCAAACAGTATCACAACGCTGTTGGCGTGATCGAAGACTGGGTGCAATACGAAGGACTGAACTCCAATCTCGGTGCTGTCGCCGCGCCGTTTGAAATTCCGGCGCACTTTGATCGCAAGACGACTCGCAGCATGGGCCGCGTAGCACTGATGGCTACCATCACTGCCGAACGCGCGTTGATTGATGCCGGTTTGCTGAACGATCCCATCGTGAAAGACGGACGCATGGGAATCGCATACGGTTCGTCGTCTGGATCGCCGTCCGCCCTCGCGGAATTTCTGCGCATGTTGACCAACAAACGCACGGAAGGCATTAACGCGACGACGTACATCAAGATGATGAGTCACACGGCCGC
>JBDTTO010000264.1:0-5291 GCA_039930585.1 Gemmatimonadaceae bacterium | reverse complement strand
CGTCCCCTCAGGGATAAACGGGCGCGGTTCATTGGTGACCGCCCCCTTCGCTCGCGAGGGCCTGCCGCACGTATCGTGCGCGGGCCAGGTTCGCCTCGCCGTCTGTCAGCACTCGTCCTTCTTGATGTGCCAGGTGTGCCGACTGCGCAAAAATCAGGAGCTTGTTGAGTGTGTATACACTGAGCCCGGATATCAGTTTCAGACCGACAGCCAGCCTCACACCGCTCAGGAAATTCATGGCCTCGTCAAACGTCAGACTGCGAGCGTATCGCAACGTGCCGTAGGCGCGCCACAACTTGTCCTCAATAATATATCCAGCCTCTCGCACCAACACACGACGCGCCTCTTCTTCACGCTCGATTAACTGACGCACCACCCGTATCAACTGCTCCTGCAAATCTTCTTCCGACCGACCCAACGTCGTTTGGTTGGACAACTGAAAGAAATTGCCCACAACTTCGCTGCCCTCACCGTACAAGCCTCGGTAGGTCAGCCCCATTTGTTGAAGGCCGTTCAGGACTTTCTTGATTTCCTTGGTCAGAACAAGCCCCGGCAAGTGAATCAATACCGACGCCCGCAACCCCGTTCCGACATTCGTGGGACAAGCGGTCAGGAATCCAAACTCGCGATGAAACGAGTACGGAACGGACGCGCCAAGCTCCCGGTCCAGGCGCTGCACCGCTTCGAAGGCCGCCGGGATGGCGAAACCTGAACGGAGTGCTTGCAAACGAAGATGATCTTCCTCGTTGACCAGTAGCCCGGCTTCCTCGCCAAGGAACACGGCTGCACCACTCTTGACCGGATGCATCGCGTCCAGCCCCGCCAGCTCTTTGCTCACCAGGTGTCGCTCATGCAACAGCTGACGTTCCGTCTCGGATAATTCATCCAGCCGGAACAGCACGCTGCCGCGCAAAATCGGCACGTGCGTCAAGGCATCGCGCACCTGCGCCAGCATGCGCAAACGTTCGGCTTCGCGAGCGCGCGCCGTAAACGCATATCCCGACACGTTGCGCGCCAGGCGCATTCGCGTGGAAATCACGATGTCGGAGTGCGAACCGCTGGCGTCAAGCCAACGCACACCACCGTCCGGCAACAACGACAAATCGAGCGACGACTTCGGAGAACTCATTCGATCACCCGGATGCGATCGCGCAATTCCGCCGCCAGTTCAAACTGTTCGGATTCAACTGCCCGACGTAAACGATCTTCGAGGTCGTGCACCGAATCCACTTTGCTTTCCATCTGCACCAGCGGCGCAACGTAGCGTTGTCCAACGTGTTTCGAATTGCCGTGCAACCGACGCAGCAATTCACGCAAACTGTTCTCCATCGCTTCGTAGCAGTGCGCGCAACCAAGGCGTCCACTCAAGCGGAAATCGCGCGCTGTCGCGCCACAGAATCCGCACGACGCTGCGTCCGCCGTTGCAGAAGATGCCTGCTGCTGCACGGCCTGCAGAATATCGCCCAACGGATGCTGCTGCATGGTGATGGTAGTTTCCACACCTTTCGCTGCCGCGCACTTCTCACACAGATGCACGTGCTGCACACCAGTGGGCAGCACCTTGATATGATCGACCACGGCGTCGCGTTCCTTGCACGATTCGCACAACATCAGTGTTGCTCCTCTCCGACCGGCGTTGCTGCCATCGCACTGGCTTCAGTACTGACCAGTCGTCCATCCTGCATGAGCAACGCACGGTGTGCACGCGCTGCCAGCGACTGATTATGTGTAACTACAACAATACCCATGCTCATGTCCTGCGCGAGATCCGCAAACAGCGCATGCAAACGTTCGGCATTGGTCCGATCCAGGTTACCGCTTGGCTCATCGGCCAGCAAAACGGCCGGCCTTGCGACGAGCGCGCGTGCTACGGCCGTACGCTGCTGCTCTCCGCCCGACATTGCACCCGGACGGTGGTCCATGCGCGCGCTCAAACCAACCCGCGTCAGCAGTGCTGAGGCGCGCTCGCGAGCTTCGTCATCTGCAATGCCCTGAATGCGCAACGGCATCATCACGTTTTCGAGTGCTGAAAATTCACGCAGCAAATGATGGAACTGGAACACAAACCCCACCGCGCGGTTGCGAAGTGACGCCAGCGCCTCGTCAGTGCGTCCTTCAACTGCCTCCCCGACGATGCGCACGCTTCCGGCCGAAGGACGATCGAGAGCCCCCAGCAGATGCAACAACGTGCTCTTCCCGGCACCACTATCACCAACAACCGCGACCATCTCTCCGCGTGTCACATCCAGCGACGTTTGGTCAAGCACCCGAATAATACCGCCGTCACCACCCATGTACTCTTTGACGAGTCCGCGGGCCTGCACAACCAGAACCTGAGAATCTCCTGTGGCGGTCATCTCACTCATGCCGGATGGCGTCAACCGGGTACAGCTTGGCCGCCTGGGCCGCGGGATACAGCGTCGCCACGGTTGCGATAATCATGCTCGCGACTGCCACGAGGATCACATCAAGCGGCGCCACAATGACCGGCACGTGGTCGATGAAGTAGATCTGCTGATCGAGCTTGGGCCACTCAAGCTTCACCATCACAAACACCACGATGAGGCCGAGTAAAAGGCCGCCGAGCGTTCCGATCGCACCGATCACCATGCCCTGATAAACGAAGACTTTGCGAATCGATTTTGCCGGCAATCCCATCGCGCGCAGAATTCCGATTTCGCGCGTTTTGTCGGACACGACCATCGTGAGTGTGCTGACAATGTTGAATGCCGCAATCACCACAATGAGCAGGAGAATTACGCCCATTCCCAACTTTTCAAGTTTGAGCGCCTGAAAAAGTGGCCGGTTCTGTTCCTGCCAGTCCACCGCACGTATCCCTTCCTTGATCACGGCTTCCAGCGTGTCGGAAATCAATCGCGACTGCCATCGGTCTTTCAGCTGCAACTCAATACCGGTGATGTCGTCACCAAAACCGGAAAATTGCTGCGCAGCCGACAAATCGAGATACATGTACGTGGCGTCGTATTCGTAGAGTCCCGTTGAGAACACTCCCGAAACAACTACGGTCATATCAGTACGCTTGGGCGATCCGGTGATCGCATCGATGTCGTCGCTGGCGCCGGTCAGTTCGAGCGTATCGCCCGGATACGCGTTGAGTTTCGACGCGAGAATTTCACCCAGCACCGCACCACGCTTGCTGCCGTCCGGCGCAAGAAATTTGAAATTGCCAAACGTTGCCTTGCTTCGAATGCTCGTTACGTCAGCGCCCGGAACTTCCTCGGAGAGAATACCAACTATCGCCACGCCCTGCGCAGTTCCGTGTACCCGCTTCGCAATTCCCTGCGTCTGCAAAAACGGCGCGCCTTTCGTGACACCCGGAACTTTCAACGACTTCTCGATGATCGGCTTCCATCCCTTCATACGCATACCGTCGTCATACGTCATGATGCGAATGTCCGGACTGCCGACCAGAATTTTCTCTTGCAAATCCTGCTGCAGGCCATTCATCACGCCCATGATGACAATCAATGCACTGACGCCCACCAACACACCGCCAATGGCGATGACGCTGATGAGCGATAACAGTTTGGACCCGCGTCGGCTGCGTAAATACCGCCACGCAATGCCCAGCTCGAGATTGGCCAAGCGGGCGCTCTACTCGGGACGCAGAGTGGGAAACAGAATCACGTCGCGAATGTTGGCAGTGTTTGTGAGATACATGAACAGGCGATCGATACCAATCCCGACACCGCCGGTTGGTGGCATGCCGTATTCCATCGCGCGCAGATAATCCTCGTCCACGCCTGTCGCTTCGTCATCGCCGGCCGCTTTCAAACGTGCCTGCGCTTCAAAACGTCCGCGCTGATCGATGGGATCGTTCAACTCGGAAAACGCATTTGCCATTTCCCGGCCGCGCGCGAAAAGCTCAAAACGCTCCGTCAACAGCGGATTGCCCCGCTTGGGTTTCGCCAGCGGCGAAAGCTCCAATGGGTAATCGATGACGAACGTTGGCTGATCGATCTTCGATTCCACGAGTTCCTGAAACATTTCGTCCAGCACTTTGGGGCGACTGAGTGAGTCCACGCGGGGCACACCAATACGCGTCGCAACGGCCCGCAACTCGGCGTCGGTTGCAGTAAGCACATCTACACCGGCGCCGCGAGAAAGTGTTGGTGCCCACTCAATTCGCGGAAACGGTGGAGTCAGCACCGGAACCTTGTCCCCAACACCTGGCACGCTGCGCACACTTTCGGCCGCCGCCATGAACAGCGTCTCGACGCGCTCCATCATCCCTTCGTAGTCCGCGTAGGCCTCGTAAAACTCGAGCATCGTGAACTCGGGATTGTGCGTGCGATCAATGCCTTCGTTGCGGAAGTCATGGCCGATTTCGTACACACGTTCGAATCCACCGACGATAAGCCGTTTGAGATACAACTCGTCGGCAATGCGCAGGTACAGCGCCATGTCGAGCGTGTTGTGGTGCGTGATAAATGGACGCGCAGCCGCGCCACCGTACAGTGGCTGCAGCACTGGCGTCTCGACTTCGAGGTAGTTGAGTGCATCGAGATGACGCCGAATGCTGCTCGTCATTTTGGAGCGCGCGGCAAACAACGCTCGCACTTCTGGATGCACTGCGAGATCAGCATAACGTTGACGCGCGCGCTGTTCCGTGTCGGCGAATCCGGAATAGCGCACTATCTCGCCATCAACCATCTGTTCTTTACCAAATGGCAACGGACGAAGTGCTTTCGACAACAGCTCGCACTTCGTCACGCGCACGGTAACTTCGCCCGTCTTGGTACGCATCAACATACCGCTGGCGCCGATATAGTCACCGAGATCGAGGTCGGCGAGCAACGCAAACGCGTCGTCGCCGATTTCGTCCTTGCGGAAATACAACTGCACCCGCCCAGCCATATCAGCCACATGCGCGAATGCGGTTTTTCCCTGGCCGCGCCACGACACGATCCGGCCGGCCACGGATACACTGGGCCCTTCGGCCTCCTCGCCCAAAGCCGCTACGGCTTCGACCGTCGTATGCGAGCGATCGTACGAGTACGCAAACGGCTCAATGCCGCGCGCGCGCAAACGATCAAGTTTTTCGCGACGCGCTACCATGAGGAAATTCAGATCTTCGCTCAACCGACTTTCTCCGCGTTGGCTGCTCCACTGTCCATGCGCAGATAGGCCTGGATCAGCGGATCGATTCCGCCGTCCATCACTTTCTGGACGTCGGGGATTTTGAGTTCTGTGCGATGATCGTTGACCATCGTGTACGGTTGAAACACGTAGCTGCGAATCTGACTGCCAAACGAAACGTCCGTCTTGTT
>JBDTTO010000263.1:0-5292 GCA_039930585.1 Gemmatimonadaceae bacterium | reverse complement strand
TATGCGCGGCAGCAACGGCTTCCGCACGCAGGGTTGCGGCGGGTGGAAGCCAGCGCAGGTCGATGGCCGCACCGCCACCGCGATGCACGTATTCAAGTCTGATTTTGTGTGACCGCGTATCGGTGAAGTGCACCGTTGCGACGCGCTTGTTGGCATTCCCGACCGCTGTGCCGCGAAAATCGGGAGACACGCCCTCAGCCACCAGTGTGTCGTCGAGGAAGACGCGGTAGGACTCAGGCACCTGACATCCGTAGCAATTGCTGACGCGTGCGTCGATGCGATAATCACCCGCGGCCGGCGGCGTGAGCGTGCCGGTCCATCGCACGGAAAAATCGTTGCGACCGAGTCCCGCAACGGGAACGCTCTTGTCCCAATTGAAGTTGATCAATCGATCGATGCGCACGACCGCCGGTGTTCCGCGCAACTCCGCATTCGCAAAGTATTCACCCTTGAGCCCTTCGGCTGTGCCGGTGTGAAGCGCCGAGTGCGCGATGGGCGCGGGGAGACTGTCGACAAGGACTGATCCCTGCGCATACGTCACCGTTGCACGAGTAAATCGTTTCTCAATGCCGGCCATCGGTGTGACCGGATGAAGTGGTGTGCCGTTGTAGTTGCCTTGCAACGACTGCACCAGTTCTGCGGTTGGGCCGACGACCAAAATGCGGCGCGCGCCTGAACTCAGTGGCAGAATACCGCGTTCGTTTCGCAGCAGCACCATCGATTCACGCGCAGCCTGCAACGAGAGCGCGCGGTGTGCAGCGGAGTTGATCTCGGTTACGGGCGTGCGTCCGTTCGCGTAGCTCTGGTCGGGATCGAACATGCCGAGCTGGAAACGCGCGGTGAGGAGGCGACGCAGGGCTGTGTCGATGTCGTCCATCGTGATCAACTTTTGCGTCAACGCGTCGGCAAGCGCGGGATACGCGAGACTTGGGGTAGATCCACATTCGAGATCGGTTCCCGCTTTCAATGCGGAAGCGGCGGCATGCGCAAGATCGCCCGCGTACTTGTGCCCCGTTGTGATGTCTGCAACCGCAGCGCAGTCCGAAACGACGTAGCCGGTAAAGCCCCAGTCGCGGCGCAGATGATCCTGCAGGAGCCCCGTGCTGGCGCATGCAGGCACGCCGTTGATCGCGTTGTAGGCACACATCACCGACCCGGCGTGCCCTTCGGTGACCGTTGCGCGAAATGCGGGGAGATACGTGTCTCCAAGATCGTGCGGTGACACATCAACATTGAACTTGTGTCGAACGGGCTCGGGCCCGCTGTGCACTGCGAAATGTTTCGGTGTCGCGACGACTTTCAGGTGTTGCGGATCGTTGCCTTGCATTCCGCTGACGAACGCAACACCCAGGCGGCTCGTCAGAAACGGATCTTCTCCGTACGTCTCCTGTCCGCGTCCCCACCGCGGATCGCGGAAGATGTTCACGTTGGGCGCCCAGAATGTGAGTCCGTAAAACCAGGACCGGTCATTGGCGCGCACCGCCGCGTGATACTTCGCGCGTGCTTCGGTCGCCGTGACGTCGCCGATGCGCCGCACGAGCGCAGCGTCAAACGTTGCGGCCATCCCGATGACCTGCGGGAAGTTGGTGGCATTGCCCGCAAACGCAACGCCGTGCAGCGACTCGTTCCACCACACGTACGACGGCACCTGCAATCGCGGAATCGCCGGCGCGTGATCCATCATCTGCGAGATTTTCTCTGGCAGCGTCATGCGTGCGAGGAGATCCGAGACGCGTGTCTCGATTGTGCGCGCGGGATCGAGAAACGGCAAAGTGTCTGCGCCGGCAGATCGCTGTCCCGTGGCGCTCGCCGCCGGCAACGACAGTGCGGCAAGTAAAACGATCGCGCGTCTCCGCAATTGGCGCGCCAGCTCGACATGAAGTTGCATCACGGCGTCGATTACTTCCTGAGCGGAAATGAGTAAATGCCCACGCTGATCGCGGGCACCGTCAACATCTCTCCGGCAATCGCAGGCAGCTCTTCGACGCGCACTTCCGGCGGTCGGCCTGCAACATTCGTTGCAGTGACGCTTCCGGGCGCCATGCGCCACACCTTGCCCGAGCCTGCAACGTTGAACGCGCGCAGATCGAGTTGGAGTTGATGTGCGGTCTCGCTCGGATTCACCACGGCTACCGTGAGCGTCATCCCGTCTGCCGACAGTGCGGCTGCGACATCGATCGGGTACGTGGGGCTTCCGGCATTGACGTTCGGTACCTCACCACCAACCTGTCCTGTGCGTTGCGGTTGCGGCGAACTTCCGCCTACGCCAAGTGGAATTTTTCCGAAATGGTCAGCGTACAGTTTGAACATCAGGCCAATCGGATTCAGCACAGCGTCGGTGCGCGTAGCACTCAACGTCGAACCGGCGAATGTGAAACCGGCCATGCTGAACACGTCGGTATGTCGAAACATCTCGTGCAATCCCCACGCGTACGCAAGCACCGGCTTGAATGCATTCGGTGGTGATCCGCTGTACGCCCATTCGTCGATGGCCACGGTAATCGGCTTTGTCGTGATCGCGGGAATCTTTTCGCGATACATCTGGAAATGTTCGTACTCCACGCGCACCATGCTCGCAGGTTTGCGCGCCCACTCAACCAGCGACATCGCGGGATCGTCCGGCACCTGCTTGCCCTGTTGCAGGTCGTAATGCGTTCCGCCGTAGACGTAGAAATGCTGACTGAGAATTTCGAAGTCGTTGATCGATCGGGACAGAAGCGCCGCACTCCAGTCGGCCGGACCCATTTCCTCCGCCACAATCTTGCCCGTCAGTTTTTTCGCCATTCCCGAACCGGTCATCGCATCTGGCATCGCACCCGCAGCGACGAGTTTGATTGACGGATCGACCTTTCGCATCTCGCGCGCGAATTGTCCTTGCTTCGCGATCCACTGATCAATCGACATGTAGCCGTACTGCCAGTCGCCCCACATCTCATTGCCGATGCCCCAATACTTGATGCCGTACGGTTTGGGATGGCCGTTCGCCGCTCGACGCTGGCCCATCGGTGTTGTCACCGCGCCGTTTGCGTATTCCACTTGTTGCGCGGCCGAGAATGCATCACCAAAGCCGCCGTTGACGGTGATGTACGGTTGCACGTCGAGGAGTTTGCACAACAGCATGAACTCGTCGAGGCCAAAATCATTTGGTTGAACTGCGTTCCACACAGGATCCCACCGCGGCGCGCGTTTGTCCGGATCACCAACGGCGTCCCGCCAATCAAACGGCCCTGATACAAAGTTGCCGCCCGGAAAGCGATACACGCCGGAATGCATCGATGCGAGCGCTGTAACGACCTCGCGGCGGAACCCGTGCATGTTATCGCTCGGCATCAGCGACACGGCGCCGATAGCGAAGGTACCACGCCCTGTGCCGGTGATCTCGACGCGCGCCGAATCGGTGCTCACAGGTGGTGATGTGAACCGGAATTGCTGCGTCTTCCAGGCGGTGGTGATTGGCGAGAGCCGCACCGTTTGCCGAGTGCTTGCGCTGTTGCCCCAGACAAGACTGACAGATACGGTGGCGCCTGGATCGCCGGAGATCACGATGCGCCCCACATAACTTT
The DNA here is from genome assembly GCA_039930585.1 of Gemmatimonadaceae bacterium. Classification (GTDB taxonomy): domain Bacteria; phylum Gemmatimonadota; class Gemmatimonadetes; order Gemmatimonadales; family Gemmatimonadaceae; genus Gemmatimonas. The sequence continues at coordinate 1,729 of JBDTTO010000263.1, read as the reverse complement.
TGCCCGAGACGATTGCCACATTTCCTTCACTGATTCCACGCGGCTCGTTCGAATCCAGCGACACGCGCGGAACATGCGATGATGCGTACGCACGCGCACTGTCCATGCGCACGGAACTCACCGCACCAACGGGTTGCCAGCGACGCGGAGCACCGCCGCGATTGCCGCGGCCACCGACCGCCGTCTGTGCACCGATCGCATAATAGAATTTGCGATCATCCAACATCTCCGCGCGAAATCCCTGTTCCAGCAGTCCGCCAATGTGCTCCACAAACATGCCGTAGATGAACGGTTGTATCGGCGCACCTTTTGCCGAAGCGTCAATCGTTGCGTTGATTGTTTGTGCGTGCGCGGTGCCAGACACCAGGGCAAGTCCCAACACGAGTCGGAACGCCGCTGTGATTCGCTGTAGCATTTCTTTGATGGTGTGAGAAAGAGGCGCTCGCCTGAACAAATCATAACGCGTTTGCGCGCGCTTGATTACTTGCATTGCAGACGCAGTTCCAAATGATGTTTGCGCAAATTTGGCAGCATGAAAGTCATCCGACTTCCGTATGAGTCGTGTGGTTCTGTGCGCGGCGTTAAGCAGTCCCACCCGACCGCTTGCTCAATTTCATCGATCGCTATATCGTTGTACGATACGCCAATCGATGAGGTTCTCATGGCCGTCGTTACCGTGTCGCCGAAATTCCAGGTTGTCATTCCGCGTGAGATCCGCGAAGCGTTACGCTTGGAACCCGGCCAGAAAGTCCAAGTGCTCCAGTATCAGAATCGGGTCGAATTCATTCCAGTGCAAGCGATGCGGAAGATGCGCGGCTTCTTGAAGGGCATCGATACGACGATCACCCGTGATCGAGATCGCGTGTGAATCTGATCGATTCGTCGGCCTGGCTGGAATACTTCGCGGCCGGGCCGCAGGCACATCAGGTCGCCGCGGCCATCGAAAAGGTGGAGCGTCTGTTGGTCCCGACTATTGTGCTCCTCGAAGTCACGCGTCGGGTCATGCAGCAACGCGATGAAGACGCCGCGTTGCAAATCGCCGCCATGCTCCATCAAGGGCAATTGGTCCCGTTAGATAGTGCGATTGCCGTCAGCGCGGCGCACTTCGGGGTGCTCCACAAATTGCCATTGGCCGACAGCATTATTTTCGCAACCGCGAAGCAATTCGACGCGACCATTTGGACATTCGATGCCGATTTCAAAGACTTGCCCGGCGTGAAGTACTTCTCCAAATCGAAGTAGCGTGGGCTGCCTAACGGTCCTAACGAGCTTTCTGTCAAGCGGTCGTACGCAACTACGGAGCAGCAAATCGGTTTGCTGTTCGTCCAAGTGTTGTCCATCACACGTGCCGTCGAGCATGCATCGGATTCGATTGTCCACGATCCGTGGCAATCACACCGTCCTGCGAGTCTGGCGACTCAGATGTTCCCGGTCGACATCCCGCCAGGCTCCCCATTCAGTATGAGGCGTCTCACTGGGCTCAGTTAGGCAGGCGGGTTCGCCCGGCGTGGCCACGTGGCGCGCTTGGTGGTACTCAGCGGTTTCTGGAACGTGTGCTGACCGATATATCAACGGATTGAATCGGTGCAGTTATGAGGTTGAATCCGACACCGACTATGGTGATAGCGGCGGCCCGGTCTTTTACTACGATGCTGGCGCCGGAACCGCCACTGCTACCGGGATAATGTTTGGAAAATCCACCGGTGGCGGCGGTACCCACGGCTACTTC
>JBDTTO010000262.1:0-5300 GCA_039930585.1 Gemmatimonadaceae bacterium | reverse complement strand
CACACTTGCGCGCGGTTCTGCGCACGAAATAAAGCTTGAATATTTCGAAAGCACTGGAAACGCGCGCGTGAAGTTGGTGTGGGATGCCGGCGTTCCGCGCGACTGGTCGCGCAAAATTGACAGCGCCGTCGCGCTCGCACGTACGAGCGACGTCGCTGTTATTGTCGCCGGAATTGAAGAGGGCGAATTTCGCGATCGTTCGTCGCTCAGTTTGCCTGGTCGTCAGGAAGAGTTGATTCAGCGTGTTGCGGCCACGGGCAAACCGGTGATCGTTGTGCTTTCTGGCGGCAGCGCCATCACGATGACGCGCTGGATTGGCAAAGTCAGCGCAGTTGTTGACGCCTGGTACGCGGGTGAACAAGGTGGAAACGCAATCGCTGATGTTTTGTTTGGCGAATACAATCCGGCGGGTCGATTGCCGATCACATTTCCGATGGCCGAAGGGCAATTGCCGTTGTATTACAACCATAAGCCAACTGGGCGTGGTGATGATTATCTCGACCTTACGGGTCAGCCGCTGTTTCCGTTTGGATTTGGCCTGAGCTATACATCATTTGAATATTCCGGCTTGGTCATTGATCCGCCAACTATCAACCCCAACGGCAGCGTGCGTGTGCGTTGCACTGTAAAGAACATTGGTAGCCGAACCGGCGACGAAGTTGTACAACTCTACGTGAAAGACATTCTCGCCTCCGTCGCTCGGCCCGTCATGCAACTTGGTGGTTTTTCGCGCATTGAACTCAAGCCAGGCGAGTCGCGCGAAGTAACGTTTACCGTCGGTCGCGACCAGTTGCAGATGCTTGATCGCGACATGCACTGGATTGTCGAACCGGGAACGTTTCGTGTGATGATTGGTGCGTCCAGCCGTGATATCCGACTGCGTGGGGAGCTGGTGGTGCAGTAATACTTCTGCCGACTGCTACTTCGCAGCCGGAAGCAGAGCAGCGTACTCCTTTACCTTTTCCGGTTTGCCCCAGGCAGTGTATAGTCCAACCAATCGCCGCGTATTGATCGCCGTACGCGAATTCTTGATGCCGAGTGTCTGCACTAACGCTTGTTGGGCGTGTAATTCCAACTGCTCCGCGTGCGGATACTGTTTGAGCAATAAATAGTGCTCACCCAGTGTGCCCTCTGAACTCGCAATCAACCAACTGTCTGCGGGCAGGTATTTCTTGCGCAATGCGAGACTCTCGTTGAGAGCGGCTTCGCCACCTTTGGTATCGCCAAGTTGGTCAAGCGAACGTCCAAGCGTCTGCCATGCAGCTGCAACTGATGGATGACTCTCCGGCAGTGTCTTGCCGCGAAGCGCGAGAATCTCGCGAGCCAATTGCGCGGCTTCCGCGTAACGTTTTTGATCGAAAATAAATCCGGAATAATTGAATAGCGCCAATGCGTAGTCGGGATGATCTGCGCCAATTAGTCGTTTGCGTAATGCGAGCGTTTCGATGTACGCACTGTCCGCCGCCGCGACCTTGTTCTGAAAATCGAGTGAGCCCGCAAGTGCGTTCAGCACAGACGCGACCAGCGCATTCGGTTCGGGATGATTGGCGCGCAGTATTGCAAGCGAGGCACGATGCAGCGACTCAGCTTCGGCAAGGCGCCCTTGTTCGCCCGCCGCAACGCCAATGTCATTGATGCTCAACGCAATAAGATCGCTCTTCGCATCCATCACCCGCTGCTTGATTGCAAGTGCCTGTCGATGAAACCGTTCTGCATCCACGGCGTGGTTCTGAGCGTGCGCAAGCGAACCCATGTTGCTTAGCAGTGATGCAAACAATGAGTCGGATGTTTGACCGCGCTTTTCCTGCAGTTGCAGTGCGCGTCGGAACAGAACGTCCGCGCTGTCGAGTGTGCCGCGCGCCATGTAAAGTTGGCCCAGATTACTCAAGCCAATCACTTCGGACACGCTCTCCAATCCGGCGGATTGTTCGCGAAGACGCAAGCCAGTTTTGAGATGTGTTTCGGCTTCGTCGTAACGACCCAACCCTTCATAACTCTGGCCGATGACCGTCTCGAGTTCAGCGCGAACATCCGGTTGAGTGCCCAGTTCGTGTTCGATTTTCCTGGCGGCGGCATCGAGTACATCGGAAACTTGCGCGTCACGCCGGCCTGCGTCGGGCTGCACCGATGCAAGCAGGTCGCGAAGAAATCCACTGACTTCCTGCGCTTTCGCCTGCTCGATGCGCGCCTTTCGCGATTGCAGTGACACACCAATTGTGCCGGCAATCATGGCCGCCAGTAACAGCACCGAAGCGGCAACGACTGCACGGTTCCGCAGCACAAACTTGCGAAGCCGGTAACCCGCCCAGCCGCGTTGCGCATTCACTGGCAAGCCGGTCACGTATCGACGAAGGTCTTCATCCAGCGCATCAACCGTGGCGTATCGCGCTTGTGCGTCCAACTGCAACGCCGTGAGTAACACGTTGTCCAACTCCGACTGCAGTTTTGCGCGCAGTCGACTGGCCGACTTTTCGCGGCGTTTGTGCGCTGCATCCTCGGACACAACGCTGCTCGGGCGGGAGATTGGTGTCTCAAGCACTGCGCGTTCGATATCCACGATGGCGTGACTGCTTACAACATGCGGACGCCGACCGGTCAGCAGCTCGTATAGCACAACGCCAAGTGAATAGATGTCTGACGCTGTGCTTAACGTTGCGCCACGAATCTGTTCGGGTGATGCGTATTCAGGCGTAAACGCGCGCGCGCCACCACGTGTGAGCGGGAAGAGCGCTTCCTCGCCGTCAGGTGCGAGCAGCGTTGCAATGCCAAAATCCAGAAGTTTTACGGTGCCGTCGGCGGTGACGAGAATATTTCCGGGTTTGAGATCGCGATGAATGACAAGATTTCTGTGTGCGTGTTGCACAGCCGAGCATACTTGACGGAATAGCAGCAGTCGTGCGTTGATGTCGAGTGAACGCGAGTCGCACCATGTCGTAATGGGTTCGCCGTCCACGAATTCCATAACGAGATACGGTCGTCCATCGTCGGTGACGCCTCCGTCAAGCAACGTTGCAATGTTCGGATGTTCCAGTGACGCCAGAATCTGCCGTTCGCGACGAAAGCGCGAGAGCGCGAGTTCCGAATTCACATCGCGCTGCACGATTTTGATCGCGACGCGCTTTGTGTACTGATCGTCGGCGCGTGTGGCTTCAAGTACCGCACCCATTCCGCCCATGCCGACCAGACGAACGGCCGTGTAGGAACCAAACCGCATTCCAACGAAAGTGTCCGGATTGTGTGCTTGTTGTTTCCGAAACGAACTGCCCAGCGATTCGAGCTCGGGCACTGTACCGTCGGGTGTATTCAGCAGTACTTGAACGTCGCCACGCAATGCCGCATCACTTCCTGAAAGTGAGTCAAGCGCCTGCGTGCGCTCTGACTCCGGCAGATCAATCAACTCATCAAACAGGGCGCGAATACGCCGTAATTTCTCGGTGGCGTCCATCAGTTTGCAAAGTCCAGCGCGCCTTTCAGTTCGACTGCCAACCAGCGCCGCGCAAACTGCCAATCACGTTTCACTGTTGCGGGAGATGTTTCGAGCGCGACGGCCGTTTCTTCTACACTCAGTCCACCGAAGAAACGAAGTTCAACCACTTGGGCACATCGCGCGTCCGCGGCAGCAAGTCGCGTCAATGCGTCGTCGAGTACAAGAATATCAATGCCGCTGGTCGGGGCACTTACCAACTGTTCATCAAGCGTTACGCGAAGGCCTGCGCTGCGTTTGGCGGCGTTGCGCGCGTTGGCGTGATCAACAAGTACGTGTCGCATCGCGCGTGACGCGGCGCGCAGAAAGTGCGTGCGATCTTCGTAGGGCAAAGATTGTCCGCCGATCAGTCGAAGCACCGCCTCATTCACCAACGCGGTTGGTTGCAGCGTATGATCCTCGCGTTCACCCGACATATGCCGTTCCGCAATCTGATGCAGCTCTGAGTAGAGCAGCGGCAGCAGTGCGTCGAGTGCGTCCCGATTTCCGCCACGCGCGTCTGCAAGCAATCGGGTAACGGTGTCGGGCGCGCTGCGGCGTTCAGGCATGTGCTGCGACTCAATCGGTGAGTGGTGGCAGTCGCTCGCCCGAATGCCGGTGCAGGGGCGGAACAGTCTCTCTCAGCAAACTATGCGGGCGGTGAATGCCGCAAGCAATGGAAAAGGGTCGAATGCGAGCATAAATGAGCTCCTTTTGTCGCGTATCCCGCCTTGGAAGTAACTCAACTGGACTCGCCACATGCCACGCAGTCTCCGTTTCATCCTCGGAAGCGCGCTTTCGCTCTCCGCAACTGTCATCGTCGCATGCTCAGGCGGCAGCGACGGCGGTGCTGTCGTTCCGCCGCCAACCCCAACCATCAGCGTGGCGACGTCTGCGTCAACCGTTTCCACTTCGACGGCGGCGGTGGGGACGCTCAGTATTTCAGTAACGCGCGGAGGCGGTTATTCGGGCGCGATTAACCTTTCGGCCGAGGGGCTTCCGACGGGCGTAACGGCGTCGTTCAGTCCCGCGTCGCTGCCCAATGGCACCACCACCAGCGCGCTGACGCTGACGGCCGGTGCAACAGCGGTCGCAGCAACGACCAACATCACGATTCGCGCTGCGGGCTCGGGCGTAACCGACGCGACTACGCCGGTCGCGGTCACCGTCACGATGGTAGTGGCGCCCGACTATTCACTTAGCGCGGCACCTGCGGTAGTCACCGTTACGGCCGGTGCTTCGGGCACGAGCACGATTTCCATCAATCGAACAGGCGCGTTCACGGGCGACGTCACACTGGCGCTCACGGGAAATCCGGCAGGCGTGACCGGCACATTTACTCCGAACGCGGCGACAGCAAACACTAGCAGTCTTTCGATTGTGACAACCGCAGCGACGGTGTCCGGTACGTACGCGTTAACGATTACCGGTACCGCAACAGGCATCGCATCACGCACGGCAACCGTATCACTAACAGTCAATGCAATTCCTGCAGTGACAGTGGCAGTCGCACCGACGACGTTGTCATTCGCTGCAGGTGCAACCGGACAAACTGCGGTGACAATTGCGCGTGTCGGTGGTTTAACCGGCGACGTTGCAGTAACCGCAGAAAATTTGCCGGCCGGCGTTACACTCGGCACACTGTTAATCACGGGAACCGGTACGACCGGATCTGCAACGTTCACTGCAACAGCTGCAACTGTGCCCGGCACGTACACTGTTACGCTCCGAGGAACTGTGGGCGCAGTATCGGGCACTGCAACGATTGCGCTGACAATTACTGCGGCGCCATCCATCGCATTGGCGGTTGGTCCGCCGAACGCGGTTTCAGTGGTGC
>JBDTTO010000261.1:0-5301 GCA_039930585.1 Gemmatimonadaceae bacterium | reverse complement strand
AAAACCAACGGCGAGAAGCACAACGGTTGCCGCTGCAATGAGCGGCCCTTTGCGAGAACGTTTAAGTGCGTGGCTCGGTGTCTGGCCGCTGCCAATCATCGGCAGCGCGTCAAGTTCAGCCAACAACGCCGTCGCCGAGGGCGGGCGTTTGTTCGCATCTTTCTCGAGGCACTGCATGATGATGTTCGACAACGGCTCGGGCACATCGGGCAACGACCGCGACGGCGCTTCCGGCGTCAGCGTGAGTTGCGCCGCGAGCGTCGCCTGCGGTGACGTTCCGCTAAACGGCGACTTACCGGTCAGCAGTTCATATCCCAGCAATCCGACCGCATAGATATCCATGCGATGATCGGCCGCAGGATCGGCAGCTAACTGTTCGGGCGCCATGTATGCAGGCGTGCCAATCGCCATTCCCGTGGTGGTACCACCGCTCGCCGTTGGCGTTGATGCGGAAAGGGCTTTGGCGACGCCGAAATCCGTAACCAGGGCGTGCATGCCCGAGGTAAGAATGTTGCCTGGCTTGATGTCGCGATGCACAACGCCGCGCGCATGAGCATAGGCCAGGGCGTCGGTGACGTCGTGCAAAATGCGAACGACGTCGCGCGACGGAAACCGGCCTTTGCGCGCAATCGCGCCGCGAAGTGACTCCCCTTCAATGAACGGCATTGTAAACCACAGCAGCCCACCACTCTCGCCGGCCGCAAGCAACGGCACAATGTGTGGATGCTGCAATTGCGCGGCTACCTGAATCTCGCGGCGGAACCGGTCGTGATTGACGCCGGCTGCGAGGTCGGGCGGGAGTACTTTGACCACCACTCGGCGCTGGAGCGCTTGCTCTGTGGCCGCAAAGACGCGAGACATACCTGCGCCACCAAGCTCACGCTCGATGAGGTAGCCGTCGCCCAGGGCGGATTGGAGGCGGATTTGGAGGTCGTCGGTCACGGTGTACGAAATTATGGCGTCGCGCGATGGCTTGCTGGAGTACTGCGGTATTCGGCGTCGTTCTTAACGGGTTCCTGCAGCTCTGACCCCAAAAGTGTGACCGAAGTTGCACCCTTCTGTAAGGTAGACGTCAGCAGCTGGCCGATCGTTGCCCACCCATTCAGAATTAAAATCATGAAGTTTCCCCGCGCGTCAGGCGTCCTGCTGCATCCTACTTCTCTTCCGGGACCCGGTGGAGTTGGTACGCTCGGCGCCGATGCGCTCGGTTTTCTCGATTTCATGCGTGAAACGGGATTCTCCATCTGGCAGGTGCTGCCGCTCGGCCCCACCGGCTTCGGCGACTCACCGTATCAGTGCTACTCGGCGTTTGCGGGCAATCCGCTCTTGATCAGTTTGCCCGTCGACGCGGCAACCACCGCGTCGGGCGCGAGCAAGGCTGCAATAGTTGATGTCGACTTCGGCGCAGTCATCCCCGAAAAACGACGCATGTTGCGCGAGCACTTCAAGCGATTTGTTCCTGACGCGCGATACGAACGCTGGGTGCAGCAGCAACCGTGGTTGGAAGATTTTGCCCTGTTCAGCGCATTGAAAGATGCGCACGGCGGCAATTCATGGACGTCGTGGGACGCGCCCCTCGCGCAGCATGATGTTACCGCATTGCAGAAATTTGCAAACGCGCACAAGCATGAGTTGGCACAGGTTCGCTTCGAGCAGTACGTGTTTTTTCGACAGTTCGAAGCACTGCGACGCGCCTGTGCGGAACGTGCAATCAAGTTGATGGGTGATGTTCCGATTTATGTCGCGCACGATTCAGCGGATGTGTGGGGCAATCGCGAACTATTTGAGCTTGATGCCGACGGCGCTTTGCTGACGCAGGCCGGCGTGCCGCCCGACTATTTCAGCGAAACGGGTCAACTATGGGGCAATCCAATTTACAAATGGGAAACACTTCGTAAACAAGGATACAAATGGTGGATTGATCGCATGCGCGCGGCGCTCAGCATGTTTGACATTGTGCGGCTCGATCACTTTCGTGGATTCGAAGCGTATTGGGAGGTTCCCGGCAACGCGACCACTGCCATTAACGGAAGGTGGGCGCCCGGGCCGGGTGCTGATCTCTTCAACGCGTTAACCGAAGCGCTCGGACCGCTTCCGATTGTCGCTGAAAACCTTGGGCTGATTACACCAGAGGTTGAAGAACTGCGCGAGCAATTCGGTTATCCGGGCATGAGCATTTTGCAATTCGCCTTCGCCGGCGATGGTCAAGGTAACGAATTCAAACCGCATCTTTTTCCGCACGAACGTGTTGTGTACACAGGCACGCACGACAATGACACTACACTGGGTTGGTGGAACTCCTCCGCGGGCGAAGACTCGACGCGAACGGCAGCGGAGATTGAAAAGGAGCATGCGTACGCGCGCCGGTATCTCGACACGGAAGGCGACGAAATGAATTGGACGCTTATCCGCGCCGCGCTCGCCTCCGTCGCTGACACGGTGCTGATACCGATGCAGGATATTCTTGGGTTGGGTAGTGATGCGCGGATGAATTTGCCCGGCCGACAGAGCGGTAACTGGAAATTTCGCTTTGATTGGAAGCAGCTGACACCAGACATCACACGGCGGCTGCGCGACCTGAATTCTTTATTTGACCGGCGCTCGCTTTAGGGTAGCATTCCCACTGAGTGTCCTTGTTTGGGAACGTGATGTTAAAACTCTTGACGCCCGACGACGGGTGGGAGCCATTGATGCGTGCAGCCTTCGTAACATGTATCGCTGTTTTGGTGGCCGGATGCGCCAGCTCGTCGGCGAAGTCGTCGATGGGTTCAGGCGGCGCCGTCACAACCCAAACAGTGCAGGGCACGATGGCGAATGTCGCTGTCAGCATTCCGAACACCGTTACGTCAAATCGGCTGGACGTTGCGCTGCCAATGGACGTGGCCTGGGCGAAATTGCAGGCGGCGTATACCACACTGGGCGTGAAGGTTACGATGCTCGATCAGGCGTCGCACACCATTGGCAATCCTGGATTGCGCGCTCGTCGCCGCATCGGTGATGTCGCACTCGTCAAAGCGATCAATTGCGGCGGCGAGAGCAGCGCGCCGAATGCCGAAACCTATGACATGACGCTTACGTTCCAGTCGCGCCTTGAGCCGGCGCCGGGTGGTGTTGTTGTAGAGACGTTGATTCGCGGCACCGGACAGAACCCGCTCACCAACAATACAAATACGGTACAGTGTTATTCGATGGGAGAGCTCGAGAAGCGTATTGTGGCATTGATGACGGCGAAATAGCAGGTTATTGTGCAGGTACTTTGGTGCGGTTGCGCTCTCCCGCCGTCGGGTGAATGGTGACCGCGCAATAACATTGAGTATGAGTCGCTCTATTTTGAGCAGGAGTATTTCATGCGCCGTTTGTTCGTGAGTGCTTTCGCGTCGTTGTGTGTCAATGCAATCGTTTCGTCTGTTACGGGCGCGCAGGCCGCCGCACCGGCCAGATCAACGCATCCGGTGATGGTGACGAAAACCGTTTATCGCGTGAATCCGATGACGGTGTTCGAGGCGCTCGCTGCCACCTGGCGATCGGCCGGCATTAAGTCTCCAACCGTCGATGCGCCAAATTTCACAATGAGTTATGTCATCAAACCGGCGCCGCTCAAAATTGGAAACACAGCCATTGAAAGAGTCGCGGACTGCGGCGGTGACAAGAAATCGCCGCTCGCCAAAACAACGCCGCTTGTGCTGATGGTGAAATCGGAAGTGAAGCGTACCGAAGAAGGCGCAGAACTCTCAACGACACTGGAAGTGTTTCCGACGGATAGCACATCAACCGTAGTGTGTCTCTCAACGCAGGTGCTCGAGAAGAAGTTTGAGCCCAATATTGTAACGTCGCTGATGAAGGGCGGTTCGCATTGAATTTTCGCTGTACTCGGTGTTCACCTTGCTCGGCGTACGACGCACCCTGTGTGCGCATCTTCAAAATCGCAATGCACTCTATTCAACGTTCGACAATCGTTGCAGCAACGACACTGATCGCCTGTGCGCCAACCTTGACTGTCGCGCGCAACGTTGCCGCACAGCAGCGAATGCCGTCATCAGGCGATCCATCGCATCAGGTTGATCTCAATACGAAAGATTATGACGTGTCAGCCGAAATTTTGTGGCGAGCCCTTGAAGCCGCGTATCGCGCAGCGGGAATCAGGCCCACCTCTCTGAATTCCGCGGGCTACCAAATGGCGTACGTTGCCGCCCCGTCGGGCCCGAGGGTGGGGAACGCCAAAATTGAAAGCCTGGTAAATTGCGGGGGCGACAAGAAAGCACCGCTCGCGCGCACAACACCCCTCAGGTTTGCTGTGCGGTCGGAGATTACGCCACGAGGCGAGTCGTCCACGCTCAAGACCTTCGTTGATGTGGCTCCAATGGCGGGGTTGGTAGACTCCGCGACCGCGCCAACGTGCAAATCAGCATTCGTGCTCGAGCGAAAACTGATGCCGCAGATGAGGGTGGAAGTTCGCGTGGTTCGGGTACAACGATAGGCGGGAACATCACCTTCGACCGAAAATCACATGCGTATTCTCTGCGTCGTTTCGATGCTTGGCGCACTCGTTGCGACATCGTCCGCGCAAGCACAGGGCGAGGGCAAAAGCGCACCTGCTTTTCCGGAAACTCCTACCATGGTGAAGGCCTACCGCGGCAGTACTGCCGACGCTGTCTGGAAGAGCGTTGACGGGGTTTATCAGAAGCTTCGTATCAAAACCACGATGCGAAGTGCGGGCCAGCGTATTCTGGCCAATCCGGCCTTTCCAATCCAGAAAGAGCTGGGCGCGTTCAAACTTGCGGAGCTTTTTGACTGCGGAACGAACGCCGATGGCCCAATTGCCGCAAATGCGCCGCTCGTGCTCTCTGTGAAGTCGTCCGTTAAATCGCTTGAGAGTGGGACAGTGCTTTCAACGTGGATTGAGGCGCACGCAGCGCCCGTGCCCGGTGAGCCCGCCCCCCAATTCACGTGCCGGTCGCTCGGAAAACTCGAGGAAGAACTGCAGCCCGATAAAATTTTGGTGTTCACTATCGTCCCGAAACGCTAGCCTTTGCCGGTTGACCCACCCGCACGGCCTGATTAAGCTTCGGATTCCGTTCCGTGCCATCAATCAGGCTTCCCCCATTTAGGGAGCCTTCGCAGCCAGCTGTACCGGCCGCACCGGTTGACGATCCACGTAGATGTCGGAGTCAGAACACCTATACGATGCCAACAATCAATCAGCTCGTTCGCAGCGCCCGTAAGGACGCCGTCGAGAAGAGCAAGTCGCCGGCTTTGCGGGCGAATCCATTCAAGCGTGGCGTGTGCACCCGCGTGTACACC
>JBDTTO010000260.1:0-5314 GCA_039930585.1 Gemmatimonadaceae bacterium | reverse complement strand
AACAATGCGTGATGAACCACCAATGTTTCCGCCGCCGGTGATCTGCACGCCTGACACTTTGCCGGAGAGCTGATTCACGATGTTGGGATCATGCGAGCGATTGAGTTCGCTTGTTCCAACTTCCTGCTGCGACGTTCCGATCGTCGATTTCTCACGCTGCAAGCTGAGCGCAGTTACCACGACGCCGGTCAGTTGCGCGGCGGATGCAGTGAGTGTGAAATCTTTTGTGACGGACGGCGCAGCGATAACGCTACCCGTGGTTTCACGATAGCCGAGTCGCCGCACGGTCATGGCGAGTGTACCTGACGCGCCCGCCGGAACGACGAGTCGATAGGCACCATCGTCGCGCGTTTGCACGGCCAGTTTGAGAGCGGGAACGGCGACAGTCGCTGAGGGAATGGGATTCCCTGCATCGCTGCGTACTGTTCCGGTAATAATCGTTGGCTCTTGAGCGCGCACCGTTTGCGCACACAAAAGGAGAGCCCAGCCTGCACATAGCAGGCGAGCGAATGGTCTTTGCATCCTGCCCCTCCGCAAACCGAATGAGAACTGATTCGGTCGCAGCACCAACTACCACGGCCAGCGCACACGCGCGGCTACGTTGTGCACACGTAGTGCGTGAGGCTGGTCAGTGAATCAGGTACTGCGCCGTGAACGGGCGGCGTTTATGCAGGCGGGGAACAGACTTCCGAAGCAATCAATGCGAAGCCGTCGGGAAGGCAGCGTATTCGTTAAGCGTGTACCAAGGGGGCACACGCTTAACGCGCGCTGCTGTCATCGCAGTGGATCCTTCAAAGGGTCTCGTCACACACATGCATCATCGCACGCTGTTCCGAACATTGTTCATTCATGGTAACAACTCGGCTACATGTGTCAATGCGTCAACGCGGACTTTTCCGGGACGAGCGGCATTTTTATTCCTATGAACGGCAGATTAACGGGGCGAGTTGCGTGACAATAATCACGTTCAGTGTCTCGCGACTGAGGGAAGGTCCGAAGCTGAATGATGCGACAACGGCCCGCGCATTCTCACCATCGTGAGCGCGCCAGGCCGTTGCGTTTTCCTCCAGCAGACGCCGCCTAACTCAATCTGCGTGACCCGTTGAAGCAGGCGTTCCCGGCACCCGGACAGACTTGATACCACGACGACCCATGAGTTTTTGCAGCGATTGTCGATGCAAGCCCAGAGCGCGTGCCGTCCGTGCGATGTTTCCGTTGTGCCGTGCCAACGCCGCCGTGAGAAACTTGCGATCGAAGTCTTCCAGCGCACGTGCACGTGCTTCGGTAAACGGCAACATCACGAGTTTTCCGAACATATCGTCTTCGGACAAGTCATCAGTTTCCGTATCGGCGTTTGCGCCGTGCGGACCACGGCCGTTCGACTCCGATTCATCAACCGGGGGATCAATCACGTCGACCATACGATCATCTTCAGCCATAACGGCAACTCCAGCGATCAAGTTTATCAACGTTTGCGTATCCAGCGAAACGTTGCAGCGAACAGTCACCAGGCCCCGTTTACAACACCTGCAACAAAAAGGCGTGCGAGGTCCGTTGAGATCTCACGCGCCTTCTGCTGAGGGACCGCAACGTCGCTCCGCAAAGTTTCACATGCAGCACGCGGGGCGCAGCAGCACGTATCGCTATCCTCTATACCACCGTATTCATGTCAGGTTCACCTCGCCATGCGTTCGCGTGACCATTATCACCTAACATTAAAAATTATCTTTAAACGGACGGTTGCTGGCAATGATTCGTCCGGCAAATCCGTCCCCAACACCAATCATGGGCCGGCGATGTGAACAGCCGATGGCCAGAGCCGTTCTGGATGGTGCGAAACGGACAAAGTTCTGGCAACGCAGCTCGTGATTCAGCGGACGCATCCGCACCGTGCCCGGCGCGCTGTGTGGACGACGCGCAATTGTAATTGCTCACCTGCAATGTTGTTGCATCACGCGAACAGTCGGGTGCGCCAATTACCGCACGCGCGGACGAGCCCGTAACGCCCAGATGAGCGAGAGTATGGAGGCAGGATTAGCATTCAGCCATGCCAGAAACGAAGCACTCCCGACCCAACAATTATCACGAGTGGAAGAGCGTTGCCGAAACGATACTCGGCCAACGGTATTTCGTGGCAACCAAGCCTGGAGTTTTTTCGCACGGGCGACTTGATCCTGCCGCGACTTTACTGGCCGAACATGCGTTGGTGAAGGAAGGCGAAGTCGTGGTGCACCTGAACTGCGGCAACGGACTCTTCGGAGCGGTCGCTTCGACAAATGCAGCTCGCGTATTTTTCACGGATCGCCATTTTGTGTCGTTTCAGGCGGCCAAGCGCACGCTTGCGCTCAATAACATCACCAATGCCGAGGTGCGACTGGGGCAAGGTACATTTGTTTTGCCCGCCGATACACGCGCCAATGTTGTCGGTATTCGCATTCCGCACGAGAAGCAGGCACTGTTTCAGTTGATGCACGATGCGTTCAAAATTCTGTTGCCTGGTGGTCGGTGCTACATCGCTGGCGCGAACAACGAAGGCATCAAGACCGCGCAAAAAACGATTGCCGACATTTTTGGCAATGCGAACAAATTGGCCGAACATGCGAGTCATCGCGTGATTGTCGCGACCAAACGGCGGGAAGAACCTGCAACGCCGGACATTTTTGAAAGTGCGTTTCTCGAGGGGGACTCGTTCAGCGAACTACCGGTGCAACTGCGCGGTATGCCGGTCACCTTGTATTCCCGACCTGGCGTGTTCTCGTGGGATCACGTGGATGAGGCGACGGCGCTGTTGGCCGAACACATGGTGGTGAACAAGGGCGAGTCGGTACTCGATCTTGGTTGCGGATCAGGTGGACTTGGTACCATTGCGGCAAGGTTGTCCGGCACAGGACGCGTACGGATGGTGGATGCCGACAACGAAGCCGTGCGATCAACGCGCGGTACGATTGAAGTGGCGGGCGTAAAAAACGCGTCCGTTGTGGTGAGCGACGTGGCATCGGCCGTGATTGACGAACGCTTTGATGTGGTCGTGTCCAATCCGCCATTCCATGTTGGCAAGGCGACCAACCTCGAGCTGCCATTGCAGTTCATTCGTGACGCATTTGAAGTGCTCAATCCGAAAGGCCGATTGTATCTGGTGGCCAATCGCACGCTTCCCTACGAATCCATGATTGCCGAGCAGTTTGGCGGTGTGCAGACTGTGCACGATGGAGTGCGCTTCAAGGTGTTGTCGGCAATCAAGCCATAACACGGGGTTAAGCGCGCGTCGTGAGCAGTTGGCGTTCGTCAGCGCTCAACACGCGCCATTCGCCCGATGGAAGGTCGCCCAGTTCAAGCTTGCCGATGGCGGTGCGGTGCAGCGTGTCCACGTGATTGCCGACCGCGGCAAACATTCGTCGGACCTGGTGGTAGCGACCTTCGGTTAATGTGAGGCGAACGAGTTTATCAGCCAACTGCTCCATCGCCACTGGTTTGAGCGGTTCCGTTTCTGACTCGAGCACGAGAGTTCCGCTGGCGAACACGTCGAATTCGTCGCCGCGAAGTGCAGTGGCGATTTGCGCCTCGTACACCTTTGGAAGATGTGTTTTTGGCGACGTGACGCGATGATTGAGTTGACCATCGTCCGTGAGCAACAACAGTCCTGACGAGTCACGATCGAGTCGGCCAACCGGTGACATCAACGGCGAACGATCGCGAAAGCGCGACGGAAGCAGTTCGTAAATCAGTTGGCTGGCCTCTTTTACAGAGCAGACGTAGCCAACGGGTTTGTTGAACATCAACGCACTGCCGGGTGGTGGATCGAGCGGTTCGCCTTCTACACGCACATTGTCATGCGCGAACGCAACGTTCTCCGACAGCACGTTTCCATCCGCGTCCGTTATCGCGCCGTGATTGAACATCGCCAGCACTTCCCGGCGACTACCGTAGCCCAGATTGGCGAGATATTTCGCGAACTTCACGACGCCTGAATTGGGTCGACGACCAACATGATTGCCAAACCGTCGTAACCTTTGACGCCAACTGTTTGCAGTGCCGTTGCTGACACGCGCGGTTCGCGATTTACCATCTCGTTGAACTTGCGCACACCTTGCACGCTTGCGTCCGTGCTGTTGGGGTCAATCACTGCGCCTTTGCGTACGACGTTGTCAACGACGATGACGCTGCCAATGCGCGTGAGTTTCAGCGCGTACTCGAAATAACCTGGAATATTGGCCTTATCGGCATCGATGAATACAAGATCGAACGGATCTGCTCCATCATGCAGCAGTTGCTCCAACGATTGAAGCGCCGCACCCTGACGCAATTCGATGACACCGGCGAGTCCCGCTCGGTTGAAGTTTGTTTCCGCGACTGCGGCGTGCTTTGCATCCAGTTCCAGCGTGACAACTTTTCCGTTCATGGGAAGGGCTCGCGCCATCCAGATCGTGCTGTATCCGCCCAGCGTTCCAATTTCGAGAATGCGCCGAGCCTTGTTCATCTGCACGAGCAGATTCAACAGCTTTCCCTGATTCGGTGCGACGCCAATGTCAGGCAATCCTGCAGCAGTACTTACCTGCAGTGCGGCAGCCAGAGCGTCATCGGGCGCTACAAACAGATCCGCAAAATATTTGTCGACGTCGCCCCAGAGTTTCTCTGCATCCCTCATGATGTGTGCTCCGCCGTTGGGCGCTTGGGGATGAAAAGTTTTGGCTGAAAGATCTGCACAGTATTGCCGTGTTGATTGAGCGTTGTCGCGCGCACGGTCACGATGCCAGCCGGCTTGGTGCGCGATTCACGAATCGAAATAACTTCGCTCTCCAGGTGCAGCGTGTCGCCCGGACGAACGGGGATTGGCCATTCGAGCGCTTCGACACCAGCGCCAATAAGGCCGCCTGCGGGTTTGGGGCCACTCGCAACGAACAGACTCATTGTCATGGCCGCGGTATGCCAACCACTGGCGGCGAGGCCGTGCAGCGCGGTGTTCACGGCGGCAACTGGATCCGTATGAAACGGTTGTGGATCAAACTTTTTTGCGAACGCGATAATCTCGGCCTCGGACACCACGAGAAAATCCGAGATGAAGCGTTCACCGACTACGAAGTCTTCCAGATAACACGGTGTTGGTAGCGACATGAGCGGTTCTGGTGTTGGAACGAATAAACGCGCGCGAGTCGGGCACGGCTACAATCTAAACATCAGTCTGTGTGCCGGTTGCCCATTCGGTCAATTACAACGCCCATGCACTCTTTCCGGCGCGCACTCCGCCCAGTAGCAGAGTCCGCGACAGTTCTTTGTGATCGGCGCTCATTGTGATGCGGCGACGGAATGAGCGGAC
>JBDTTO010000259.1:0-5339 GCA_039930585.1 Gemmatimonadaceae bacterium | reverse complement strand
CGCCGTTGACCGGTGGTCGCCCACGACCATCGCCAACGTGGCAACCAGTGCACGAAACGTTGTCAAACACTGGCCCCAACCCGCCGCCTACGGCCGCAGCACCAGGTACAAAATCCGTGTCAAATGCGCCGTCTCCCAGATCATGATGCGCAAGTTCACTCGCCGACAAATCCGGTGACGGCAACGAAAACGCGTTAATGGTCGCATCGAATACGGTGAGCGACCCTCCGGAAAGCGCGGTGCGCGCGATCAAGGCCGCGAAACGATCCGCTGCATTATCACGATTGTTTGCATTGCTGGAGCTGTTACCAGGATTGCTGTTGTCATTCGCGTTACTGAACGCTGCCGATAAATCTGGTGACGATATCGTCGGCGCGGTGCGGTCACTGCACGCCGAGAATAGCACTACAAAAATTGCGCACGTAGATAATCGTGTGCGGTACATGCGATCTCTCCACTACCAGGATTGCGGCGGGCGTTC
The DNA here is from genome assembly GCA_039930585.1 of Gemmatimonadaceae bacterium. Classification (GTDB taxonomy): domain Bacteria; phylum Gemmatimonadota; class Gemmatimonadetes; order Gemmatimonadales; family Gemmatimonadaceae; genus Gemmatimonas. Next base: position 4,858 of record JBDTTO010000259.1, on the reverse strand, counting down.
GGCCGGCCCGGTCTGCACCGACCGAGTTGTTTCCCGCGTGCGTGTTGCTTCATGCACGCACACTTTCGCGCGCGCTGACGATCGCTGAACACATTCGGCGCCCGTGACCACGAGCGACAACACCGCTTTAAGCGGGACGTGTGTAAACGCGAACGGACAGAGGCATTGTAACTCGCACGTGTCACCGCGCTGTGATGTCGGTTACGTGAGTGTCGAATCTCGGATGGTGCTTGCGGCAATCCGCGATCGAAGCATTGAACCGCGTGGGCTACGACTGATCGAGTGCCATGCCGTTGAGCAAACACTGCACGACTTCGCGGGGCGATTCACAGACAAAAAAACGCCTTCCGGATTTCCGGTGGGCGTTTTTTTTGCGCAGGCTCGGGCGACCGGCATTGCGAGACCCGCGATTTTGACACAACATCCGGTCCCATACGCGCACGGCACGTTACACCCTGCCAGTCAACGCCGAATCGCTTTTCCGAGGACCAGACCGTCAAGCCTGAGCGCTGTGCGCAGAAACGCGGCGAGTACTGAGCAAACGCCCCCTGCAACCCCGGATGCCACGCAAACGCTGCTGACGCGTTTTGCGGTGGCACTTAATCGGCGTCAGTCGTATCGCCCTTCCCATCCGATGGTGATACGCGCGGAAGCGCAGCTGGTCGAAACGATTGCGCATGTAATGGCCACGCGCGAAACACTGACGCTTGGCGTAAGTCCGCGAGAGCTGCGATGGGATGGCCAGCGCATGCGGAGCCGCCAATCGGTGACTCGCGAAGTCGCCGCGCGCTTGTATCGCCGAGGAGTGAGTTCGGTGGTGTTTCAAGCGGGCATCACGCACGAGAGCGTGTCGTTGCTTCTGGGATGGCTGACGCCGCAACCGGGACGCGCTGCAGCAACAGGCGAAGGGTTGGCGGGCGCTCCCGAACTGTCCGGCTTCGTGATCGGACGCATTCCGTACGATCGCCTGGTACTGACGGACAGCGTCGAAGCGAGTGAAGAACAGATCACTGCATTGTGGTTTGCACTTGGCTCGGTTGCCCTCGGCAATTCAACAGATTCGCGCGCCGGCGTTGACACGTTCGATGCACACTCCGTTCCGGCTGACGCCATTGCGGCTGCGATTCGGAATGGCGTGCACGATGAGGCGTATGCGCGGCGCGTTGCCGAAATGTTTTTCACGTTGGTCGATCAGGCGACACATGCAACGCCCGGACAACGTGCGGCCATTGGCAAACGTTTGCACGCCATTTTGCCGTTGCTGGATTCCGGGACGCTCGCGGCCATTCTCACACATGTTGGCGGTGAGGAACAACAACGCGCATTCATGGCGCAAGTAACGGATGCCTTGCCGCTCAACGCCGTTGTTGATTGGCTGGAGATGGCGGCGCGTTCGAGCAATCGAAGTCTTTCACATCAGCTGCTGCGTTTGTTGCGCAAACTCTCGACACTGGCCGATGGAAACGTGGTCGGTTCGGTTATCGATGCGAACTTTCGCGACGCCGCGCAGGAACTTGTCACCGGTTGGGACCTGGATGAAACAAACCCTGGCGAACACGTCGAACTGCTCGATCAGATTGCGTTTATTGAAACGGAGCGCGTCACCACGCCCAACGTAAATTCGCCCGCTGAATTGCTTGTCGAGCAGGATGGCGAACCGGCGCGGCTGGTGCAAATGGCGCTTGAACTGGGCGAAGCGGGCGAGGATGCCGTGGCCGCCGTGCAAAGACTGACCGTTGAGGGTCGGACTGCGGAGATGCTTGATTGGATTGCGAACGCCGACGATTCGACGGCGAGCCTGGTATTGAAAGCTGCGGTGGCATCACCTGCGGCACTTCGCATCGTGTTACTCAAGGAATTCCCGGACGCCAACGTAGCGCGCGTCTTGCTGCCCGCTGCGACCGAAGACGGAATCCCGGCGTTGCTTGACGTGCTCGCGAGTTCGCCGGTTCGAGCGATACGCCGACTTGTGATTGACCGCCTGCGCGAATTCGGGCCGATTGTGTGGAATCACCTGCTTGATCGTCTCGATAATCCCACATGGTTTTTTGCGCGCAATTTGCTGGTGTTGATGCGCGATATTCGCAGCCGAGTTCGCGACACGGGTGGTGATGCTTCGGCGTTAGCGATAACTGGTGTTGCCCGCTATTTGAGTCACGAGCGTGAGCAGTTGCGGTTGGAAACGGTTCGCTTGTTGCTGGAGGAGCCCACCATGCGCGATGGTGCGTTGCGACGCGCATTTGATGACGCTCACCCGCGCGTGGTGCGCGAAGCGATTGAATGGATGATTGCGATGAGCACCGCCGATGCGAATCGGTCGCCTGTTGTCCCACCAGAGTTTGGCGCGCGCGTTATCGCACTGATAGAAAACCGGCAGCAGCCGGATGAAATCAGGGCACGCGCGGTCTGGGCGCTTGATGCGCTTCGCGGACCGCAAACAGCGCACTGGTTGTTGACTCACGTCTCGAAAAAACGCTGGCTATCCCGTCGTCCCGGGCTCGCGGAGAGTTCGCCAACGGTATTGGCAGCGTTGGGTCTGTTGGCCAAGCGTTACGCGAACGAGCCGCGTGCTGCGGTCGTGTTATCAATGGCAAGAGCGGCGAAAGACTTGCGCAGTCACGCGGCCACTGCGCCGGAAAGCCAATGATGAGTGTGGCGCGATGAAAGCGGCCGTCGAGTTTCTGACATCACTGGGGCAAGCGCTTGCCGCCATGTCGCTGTATGCACCTGGGCACAACATGCGCGTTGCTGCCCGGCAGCAGCTGTACGAGAATCTGCTGCGCGTGATACCGTCGCGCGGTGTTGTGCGGTTTTCATTTCTGCACGGCGACGCGATTGTTGGGTCGGAAGTGTTAAGCGCACTTCGCACGTGGGACTGGAGCAGAAAATTGTCGGCCGCCGGGATTCAGCGCATTGAGGTTGATGCCGTTCCCGAACCGACGAACGACGATCTGGAAGGATTGCTGCAAGCCCTTCATCGGCGCTTGCAAACGAAGGATGGTTCGACGATGCAAACGATTGCGGTGCGCGGCCTCCGCGCGGGTTCGTTGGCGTTGTACGAAAACGAATCGGTTGAAGAACCGATGGAATCCATCGTCGACGGTCGTGCCGAACCGACCCCTCCCTCGCTAACTGAAGAAACTGAAGCTGTGCGGTGGGTGCACGATGAGGCGGCGCGCGGAAAAGCAATGCCGCTGACGGAGGTCGAAGGCGTGGTGCACGGTCTGGCCGCTGCCATGCATCGCGATCAACATGTACTCATGCCGTTGCTGACACTCAAGACATTTGATCAGTACACGACGACGCACTCGTGCAACGTGTCGATGTTGTCGATGGGTCTCGCTGAGCAACTGGGTTTTGCTGCGGCCGACACGCGCGCGGTTGGAACGGCGGCGCTGTTGCACGACATCGGGAAAGTGCGCGTACCGGCAGAAATTCTGGTGAAAACCGGGCGTCTGACTGACGATGAGATGAAACAGATGCAGCGACATCCGGTTGAAGGAGCACGAATGTTGAGTCAACGCGGTCATGGACACGCGCTCGCGGCGGTGGTCGCGTACGAGCACCACATATGGACGAATGGCAAAGGCGGCTATCCGGATTTTCGTTACCCGCGACGGTGTCACTACGCCAGCCGTCTGGTACATGTGTGTGATGTGTACGATGCGCTCAGCACCCGGCGTCCCTACCGCGAAGCGTGGCCACGCGAACGCACGCTCGCACTGTTGCAGGACCGGGCTGGTATTGAATTTGACGTTGAAATCGTGGATGCGTTTGTAGCGATGAGCGTGCGCACGAAGGAATCACGCACGCCGCTTGAGGAGCGTCCTCAGAATGATTGGAATGCAACGGTCGCCGAAGCCGCGAGGTCGCAGGTTTGATGAATAGTCAGGGACTGATATCGCCGGCGCATTCGCTACTGCGCGTGTATCTCATCCGTCACGGCGAAACGGAATGGACACGCAGCGCTCGGTACACCGGCCTCACGGATATTGCATTAACTGCGCGGGGCGAAGCGGAGGCGCGGGACGTGGGTGAGCGTATTCGGAACGTTTCGTTTGCGACGGTGCTTACGAGTCCGCTGCAACGCGCCCGACAAACGTGCACACACGCGGCGCTCACGACACCGTCCGCAATCGACGACGATCTCACGGAGTGGGATAACGGCGACTACGAAGGACACACGGCGGCGGAGATTTACGCACGCGATCCGGCATGGAATCTTTTTCGTGATGGCGGTCCGAATGGGGAATCACCGGCGCAGATTTCTGCCCGCGCCGATCGCCTTATCGCTCGTCTGCGCACGTTGGAGGGAAACGTGGCACTCTTCTCTCACGGACATCTGGGCCGAGTGCTGGGTGCGCGGTGGATCGGCCTGCATGTTGAACAGGCGCAACGGCTGCTGCTTGGCACTGCGTCTATCAGCATCCTTGCGTATGAGCACAATCGCCTGGACAGACCGGCGATTGCCGTCTGGAATGATCTACCGGGAGTGGCTGACGACCGAATCGATGGACGTTGACTCGCCGAGCAAATACTGCACGACTTCCTGCGCAGAATACAGCGTGCGACCGTGAAGAAACTCATGAATGTCCAACAGCGCGTTTCCACTTGTGATCATGGGTTGCTCGGCAGTGCCGTTCTTGCGGAGTTGACCGATCCCGATCGCTGAAACCAGTCCATTACACATGCACTGTCGACCAACTGTTTCTTCGATCGTTCCACCTTTCCTCAGATAAGCTGCAACTGGTTCGGCGGGACACCGGAAACCGATGCCGCCGGCTTCGCGCGCGTATGCAGTGCGGAGATAGCCAAGATCACAGATGCGTTCACGATCCGGCCCGTTAGTTTCGCCCGG
>JBDTTO010000258.1:0-5348 GCA_039930585.1 Gemmatimonadaceae bacterium | reverse complement strand
AGGTGATCATCGACAGCTTCAGAAAGAACGCGACCGCATAAACGACCGCCAGCACAACGATTCCCGACAGCATTTGCACCGCGCGCGTGCCCTGAATGAGCAACAACACGCGATAGAAAATAATCGCGACCACCAACACTTCGATCAGGTCACGCCATTCGAAATGCAGCGCGCGAAAGAGGGCGAGATCGTTCATCTGCACAACCTACTTAACAACACAATCCGCAACACACCTTCATCGAAATTCACAGGGAATAGCGGACAACCAAAAGCCGGCCGCGAAGTGCGCGACCGGCTTTGGATTTCGATGATATTCGTGAGCCGGTTCACCCGGTCACTGCGATCAGGCTGGTGACGGTTCCGGTCCACCCAACATCGGCGGAACGATCGGACGTGAAACCAGCGGGACCGATGCTGGGGAAGGAATGGTCGCACCCGGAAAACTGTCCGTTGGGCGCGGGCCGAGGGTCTTTCCTGCCTTGAGCTGGATGATGTCTTCGCGCGTGAGCGTTTCGCGCTCGAGCAGCTGGGCAGCAACGATTTCCAGCAGCGAACGATGTTCGGTGAGCACGGCAACCGCACGGGCGTGTGCATCGAACAACACGCGCTTCACTTCGGCGTCAACCAACTGCGCTGTTTGCTCGGACACTTCTCGGCGCGACTGGATGTCGCGACCAAGGAAGAGTTCCTGTTCAACATCGCCAATCAGGATTGGACCGATCGCATCGGACAGGCCCCACTGCGCCACGTAACGACGCGCAATGTTGGTGGCCTGTTGAATGTCGCTGGCCGCACCAGTTGTTACGCGATCATGTCCGAACACAATTTCTTCGGCTGCACGACCGCCGTATGCCATCACCAACCGCGCTTCGAGCTGCTGACGTGTAACCGAAACACGATCATCTTCTGGCAGCGTGAATGCGATTCCAAGTGCGCGTCCCCGAGGAACGATTGTGACCTTGTGCAGTGGATCGTTGCCGACCACCTGCATGGCGCACACCGCGTGTCCCGCTTCGTGGAACGCCGTGAGACGACGTTCTTCGTCCTTCATGACGAGTGACTTACGTTCCGCGCCAAGCATCACGCGATCTTTCGCTTCTTCAAGATCGTTCATGTAGATCTTGTCGTGATTTTTGCGCGCGGCCAGCAGTGCGCCTTCGTTCACGAGATTCGCGAGATCGGCACCGGCCATACCTGGCGTTCCGCGAGCGAGAGCCGTGATGTTCACGTCCTCGGCCATCGGCTTGTTGCGAATGTGCACGCGCAGAATGCCTTCGCGTCCGCGAAGATCCGGCGCGTCAACAACGATCTGCCTGTCGAAACGTCCCGGGCGCAGCAGCGCGGGATCGAGAACGTCGGGACGGTTGGTGGCCGCGATCAGGATGACGCCGTCGTTCGACTCGAAGCCGTCCATCTCAACCAGCAGCTGATTGAGCGTTTGCTCACGCTCATCGTGTCCGCCACCAAGGCCTGCGCCACGGTGACGACCGACCGCGTCGATTTCGTCGATGAAGATGATGCATGGTGCCTGCGCTTTGCCCTGTTCGAACAGGTCACGCACACGCGATGCACCAACACCAACAAACATTTCGACGAAATCGGAACCAGACATAGAGAAGAACGGACGCGCTGCTTCGCCTGCAACCGCGCGCGCAAGCAACGTCTTACCGGTACCTGGAGGACCAACCAGCAGTGCACCCTTTGGCAAACGTCCGCCAAGCTTGGTGAACTTTTGCGGGTCTTTCAGGAACTCGATGATTTCCTGCAATTCAACTTTCGCTTCGTCGGCGCCGGCAACATCAGCAAACGTCACCTTTGGCGTATCGCCAGAAAGCAACTTCGCTTTGCTCTTGCCAAACGAAAACGCTTTGCCGCTGCCGGCCTGCATCTGGCGGAAGAAGAAAATCCAGAAACCGATCAGCACGATGTATGGCAAAAACTGAATCGCCCAGCCGTAACCAACTTTCGCCGGCTGTGAGCTGATGCGAACGCCTTTGCTTTCCAGGCGCTTTGATTCGTCAGCCGCCGCGCCGGGAGGCATGCGTGTCGTGAACTTCGCGGCCTGACGCTTGTCGGCGCCGGACCCAATGCCCACTGGCTGATTGAAGTTACCAACGATGAGATCACCGCCGGACTCGAACGTTACGGACTTGATGTTGCCCGATTCGAGTTGCTGGTGATAGGCGGTGAAATCGATTTCTGGCGCGGCCGGTGAACGAGATCCCGAGTAATTCATCAACGCAACGGGAATCAGGAACACAAGGATCCAGAACGAAAGATTCTTGGAGAAGCGCGCCCAGTTAAAAGGCTTCTTCGGTGATGGCGTCATGTTTGAGCTATGGGAGACCGCGGTTATTCAAGACTCGCGATGTACGGCAAATGCCGGAAGTTTTCGGCATGATCCAATCCGTAACCGACCAGGAATTCGTGCGGTGCGTCGAACCCGACAAACTTCGTGGGATACTTCAACTCAACTGCAATGTGCTTGTGCAACAGTGCGCAAATTTCAAGTGACTTCGGTTTGCGCTCTCCAAGGAGTTCAATCAGCCGACTCAGCGTTCTGCCCGAATCGACTATGTCCTCCACCAGCAAAATATTCTTACCCTCAAGTTCGGTTTCCGGATCATACAGCAAACGCACAACGCCACTTGACTCCATGGCGTCGCCGTAGCTCGATGCCACCAGGAAATCTACTTGCAACGGACGTTCGATATTGCGAACGAGATCGCTAAGAAAGATAAAACTGCCCTTGAGCAGCCCCAGCACCAGCAAGTCTCCGTCGGGATACGCAGCGGTGATGTCGGCGCCAAGCTCCGCTACGCGGGCCTGAATGACGCTGGCTTCGTACGCAATGCGTTTTACTGCACGACCATCAAGGCGGGGATCAGCCGTGTTCGCGCTCACACCGATACCAGGTCACATCCGGCCGACCGGGCCGGAACGGCGCCGCGAGACTGCGGCATACTCCAGGAACCCACACTATGTCCTCACCGATGAGGACGACGGGCCACTGCGGTCGGTCAACCGGTGGCACATGAGCTTCTGAAAGGTATCGCGCAACGCGTCTTCCTGCTGGTGCCCCCTGTGTGACAATGCGGTCCCCGGCACTGAAGTTCCGCACCTGACACGACACGCCCTCCGGCACTGGAAAATGCCAGAGATTCTTGTCGTCTTGTTGAATACGCGAAACCGGAGTGAAGCGCCATTGGCCGAACGAGGGAGGGAGCTCCGGGACTCCCGCACCGAGCATGGGCGCAGCACGGGGTCGCTCCCATCCGCTGCCTCTGACGGACCGTCGCGGATCGGGTCCCGGACGCATCTCGAAAAATTCATCGCTTCCCTCGCGTACACGGACAACGCTGGCCTTTCCGGCCAACTCAAGCCGCGCTCCGGGCTTCGAGAGATTGCTGAATCGGACCAGCTCCGCCACGCCTCGCTGATTGAGCGCCACGCCGCACCGTGCCATGAGCGCTGCCCAAAGCACAGCTAATCCGGGATCGCCAATACCCGAGAGCGAGGAGCCCAAAAAACGGAGCGAGCCTGGTGGCGCACCCGCTGGCGCAGCACGCAAGTCGAAGCCGGAAATGAACGCGTCAACGTCCTGGCGCAGCTCCGCCGCGCGATTCCCGAGTTCAAGCATTTCCTGCGCAAATCCGGCGCGCACGCGTTCCAGTGCCGGCAGCAGATCAATGCGCACCCGCGAACGAAAATATTGGCGCGTGTGGTTGGTCGGATCCTCAACGAACGGCACGCCCTCAGAGTGTGCCCATCCCGCAATCTCGCCCCGCGTCAACGGTAACCAGGGCCGGATGATGGTCGAGGGCGCAGCCAACGCGGCCAGTCCGCGCGCGCCAGTGCCACGAAGCAATCGCAGCACGATCGTCTCCACCTGATCGTCTCGCGTGTGTGCCGTTGCCACGGACGCTCCGTACCCTTTGGCCACACGCTTCAGAAACGACCAGCGTGCGGTGCGCCACGCGTCTTCCGTCGGCGCAATTCCACGAGCCCGTTCGCGGATGACGGTGAGGCCGAGTTTGCGTCCTTCGGCCGCGACCAGCGCGGCGGCATCGGTCGCAGCGGCACCCGATCCGTGGTCATACGTTGCAACTGCCGCAACGGAATGCGGCGACCAACGCGCGATTGCGTGCAGCAATGTCATCGAGTCGCGTCCGCCGCTGACCGCGAGCACAAGTTTTCCGGGTGCCCTGGAAACGGCCACATCGAGTGCCGCGCGCATGGCGTCGGCAACGGGAATGTGATCATCCGCGTCAAAGGGCTTCCTCACGTCATGCAAGGTCACTACACTTGAGGCGAACTTTGAAACCGGAGAACGGCCTTGGAGTCGCACGGAACGTTTGGCAGCATATGGGCAGCGCTCGGCATGACTGCCTACTGGATGGCACTGATCTGGATCAACATCCTGTTGAGCACCTTTTTGTCGCCGCTGTTCATGATTCCGCTCACGTGGGTTCAGGACAAGATGCGCGGTAGCAAGGCCTGAACGCGACTGTTGGCTGACAGTTTTTTTGGAGCGGGCTTCGACCATCTGGTTGAGGCCCGTTTCTTTTGCGTCGCGTTCCGCCACGGTTGTTTCTGTCCGCCAAGTCCGTCCAGTAGGTAGTGTCCGACGGCAGTTAATCAGCTAACGATTTCTGTCGCGACGCAATCCATCGCCATCGCATAAAAAGAGTCCGCAAAGTGAAGCGGCGCAAATCCCGAAGGACTCGCGCCGCCGATTGTCGATACTGCGCAGTCCGCAAATCAGGCCCGCGACACCCGCGCTGGCGCGATCTCGTTTACATCGATGGCCACAGCGTCACCCAGTGACAACATGCGTCCGGTAAGGTCGCTGAGATCACTGCCATGATAGGCCTCTTCGCCATGCTCCGTCACGTCGATACCCGAGAGTTCGGCCTCAACAGAGATGCGAATTTCCATCACGGCTTTCAACGCGCGCAGCAGCACAAAACTCGCAACACCGGCAAACATGATAGTCGCGCCGACGGCAACGAATTGAATTCCCAGCAACGACGCATTGCCGCGCAGCAAGCCGTCCGCGCCATTTAGGTTTACGGCCTTCGACGCAAAGACACCCGTCAACAGCGCGCCGGCGATTCCAGCGACACCGTGACACGCGAACACGTCCAGCGTGTCGTCAACGCGTGATTTCGAACGGAACTGCAACGCAAAAAATGAACACGGTGCGGCCAGCACACCGATTGCGATTGCCGAAATCGGCGTCACAAAACCCGCAGCGGGAGTAATTGCAACCAATCCAACAACAGCGCCTGTTGCTGCACCGACGGCCGTCGCACGACCCGTCTTGAAATATTCGACGGTCATCCACG
>JBDTTO010000257.1:0-5353 GCA_039930585.1 Gemmatimonadaceae bacterium | reverse complement strand
GGTTGTCGGTAATAACATGGTAGAACTGCGCCGTGGGCTGGTTGTCCTGCGTGCTCCAGCTCTTGCCGCCGTCCAGCGAAACAGTGGCGCCACCATCATTTCCGTTGATGAGGCGATCGGAATTTTTCGGGTCCACCCACATCACGTGTGTATCACCGTGCGGCACGCGGGTTTGTGTAAACGTTTTCCCGCCGTCGATGGACTTCCACACCTGCAGATTCATCACCCACAGCGTGTTCTCATTGCTCGGATCGGCAGTGACCGCCGAGTAGTACCAAGGGCGCACCTGGAACTGTTGCTGTCCGTTGGTGCGCGTCCACGTATCGCCGCCGTTGTCGGAGCGAAAGATGCCGCCCAGCGTGTCTTTCGCCTCGATCGACGCGTAGATGCGGCGCGGATTCGCGGGAGACACAGCGACACCGATCTTGCCAATGGGGCCCTTGGGCATGCCCGGGTTCATCGTTATTTCGGTCCACGTATCGCCGGCATCGCTTGATTTCCACAGACCGCTTCGGCCACCACCGGCTTCCATGCCCCACGGCGAGCGTTGGAATTTCCACATCGACGCGAAGATGATGCGCGGGTTGGTGGGATCGATGGAGATGTCGTTACCGCCAGTCGAGTCGTTGATGAAAAGAATCTTTTTCCACGTCTTGCCGCCGTCGACGGTGCGAAAAATTCCGCGCTCCGGGTTGGGGCCGAAGGCGTGTCCGATCGCCGACACGTACGCGACGTCGGGATTGCCCGGGTGCACGCGAATGGTCGTGATCTGCTGCGTTTCGCCCAGACCGAGAAACTGCCATGTCTGCCCGGCGTCGGTGCTGCGGTAGACACCGGTTCCGTACGTGAGGTCTTCGCGCAGCTGCGACTCGCCGGTGCCCACCCAGATCACATTCGGGTCTGACGGCGCCACCGTGATCGCGCCTACGGACGATATGTCAGACTTGCCGTCGGTGATGTTCCCCCACGTCATGCCGGCGTTCGCTGTCTTCCAGACGCCACCGTTCACTGCGCCCATGTAAAACGTGAGGGGCTTGGTGGGATCACCGGCCACCGCGTCCACGCGGCCGCCGCGAAACGGCCCGACCAGGCGCCAGCGCAGTGCCTTGAAGAGTTTGTTGGTAGCGGCTGGCTCGGTGTAAAGCGACGCGTCGTAGCCCGGGGCGCCTGAAGATGCGCGCGCTGGGCGCTCGGCGGCGCGTTGTGCGGCGGCCGGGTGCAGAGGAACGGCAAGTGCGAATCCCAGCACCATTGCCGAGCCGGCGGCGGTGAGACGCGTATACAGTGAGTGCACGAACAACATCCTTGTGAAGGTCACGGCTTTCAGCCGTCGGCCGAAAGCTGCCTGTCGGGCAGTGTTGTGACCAGTTCTTCCTCCACTTCGGACATCGTTGCGTGACAGCAAACATTCGCGAAAATCATGTGACGCGATCAGTCTGCGCCAACCAACACACTACCCGTGATTCGCCAACACCCGTCCTTCCAGCGCGGCATCCACCGCCAAACGCAGCGTGGCCAGCGAGACCGGCTTCTGCAACACCATCGGTTCACCAACTGTTGCCAGGCGATCGGCCGTTAGCACATAGCTGAATCCCGACATGATGATAACCGGAAGGTCGGCGTTCAACTTCCGCAACTCCGTCGCCAACACATCGCCGCTCAAACCGGGCATCGTCTGATCCGTGATGACCAGATCAATGGCATGGGGACTGCTTGCGACAAATGCCAGCGCCGCCATTGGATCGAGAAACGTGGTCACCGTATAACCCAAACGTTTGAGTGCCGTTTCACTGACTTGTGCAACCGCCGGTTCATCATCGACCAACACGATATGCACGTTTGCCGAGTTGGGTGGACTCGTTCGAATGTGCCATGCGTTGTCGGTCGATTCCGCGTCGGCCGCCGCAACACTTTTCGCGTCCGGAATTGAGCCCGCTGTCGCCGCCGGCAGAAAGATTTCAAATGTCGTACCCAATCCCGGTTCGCTCGACACGGCAACGCGCCCACCGTGCGAAGCAACAATTCCGTGCAACACCGCCATGCCAAGCCCCGTGCCTTCACCCGTGGGTTTGGTAGTGTAAAACGGTTCGAACACGCGTTCGAGCACGGCGGGCGTCATACCGACACCGGTGTCCGTCACACGCAATCGTATCAACTCACCGTGCGGTGCGTTGTTGGTGTCCGGCACATGCACGCCATCCAGGGTGATGTGCAAGTGCCCACCGCCCTGCGCACGCATCGAGTATTCAGCGTTGGACGCCAGGTTGAGCAATATTTGTTGCAGCTGCGTCGAATCACCAAGCACGAGCATCGGATCATTCGGCACCTGCACCACGATTTCGATCGAGGTTGGAATCATGGATCGCAGCATGGGCTGCAAATGACGCGTCAGTCGCGCGACGTCCACAAATTCGTCTCGCGTGCTCGAGCGGCGACTGAACGTCAAAATTTGCCGCACGAGATCGCGCGCACGTTCACTCGCGTCAAACACCGTGCCCAGATGCGCCGCCACCGCGTCGCGGTCGTCGAGTATGTCGAGAGCCAACTCGACGTTGCCGCGAATGACACCCAACAAATTGTTGAAGTCATGCGCCACGCCGCCCGCGAGCGTACCCAACGACTCAAACTTTTGCGCGTCCCGCACCTGATCCTCAAGACGCAGTCGTGCCTGCTCCGCTTCGCGCGTGGTGCTCAGATCACGCAAGACCAGGTGCCACAAACTCCGATCATCCAATGGCACCGCGGTGATTTGCGCCGAGAGCGGAAGTATGATGCCGTTCGCGAGTTCGACTTCGTATTCGTGTACCGCATTGTCCGCGGCCAGCGCATCAAGTTCTGCGGCAATTGCCGACGGCAGCACCGTCCGCCAGTCGTGCAGATCGGGCGCCGTGCTGGCATCCAACGCCGCTTGTGCATTCAAGCCAAGCAACAGTCGGCCTGGAGCGTTGATGGAGGTGATGTGTGGTCCATCGATCAGCAAATGTGCGTCCGTCGACTGATCAAACAGGGCGCGAAACTTTCGTTCGCTGGCGCGCATGTGCCGTTCACTGGTGGCCAGCCGTGCGTTGGTGCGTTCGAGCGTGTGCAAACGCCAGCGATGCGTGATATACACGCAACCCGCCACAAACAGCGAGTACAACAAAAGAGCCCACCAGGTTTGCCACACGGGTGGTACCACCTCAAAATGTTTCACAGGGAGATTCACAATGCGTCCCGCGAAGTCGCGGGCCCGCACGCGCAGCATGTACTGCCCTGCCGACAACGAGCGGTACCGCGCATCCGGCGCATCCGTCCACGAACTTGAATCGTCAATGCCCGCATTCAACAAATCACGCGCGGTGTTCTGTTCACCATCGCGATGCAACAGTACCTGGTATTGCGTGTCGTCTTCGCGATGATACGTTTGCAGCACGGTCCGAATTGTCAAATCCGAATTATTGGCGCGTAACTGCATCACGGCACGCGCATCAAGCGACCGACCTTCCGATTGCAACGCGATGCTCAGCGTTGGCACCGGCGATTGCGCCACGCGCGACAGCTGCAACGCGCCAACACCGCGGCTGGTTCCAATCCACATCAATCCGTTTACGATGGCGGGTGCCATCGCGTTTACTTCGGTGGCAGGCAATCCGTCTTCCTGCGCGGCGACCGACACCACGGTCCACGCGGCTTTATTCGCCTGGTGTACATCCAGCACAACCAGTCCAGTACCGACCGCTACCAGCAAGCGACCGTCGCTTCCACAATTCAGCGCGCGAATACCCTTCACACCAAGCGCCCGCTGCAGCTCGACCGGCACCGGCTGCCAGGTAGTGTTTGCCGATCGCCACCACAACCCATTCGTTTGTGTGCCGACAAATACGCGATCTGAAAACTGTGCACCCAATCCGCAAATCGCGCTCAGTCGTGATCGCTGAAATGCGCGTACCTGCGAATCCACCACCGCTTCCATTTCCAGTGCGTCGCGCGTTCGGTCAAACGCAATTTCGCTGAGCGTGGCACTGGCCGTGCCGGTGTCAAACGCCACCAACAGTGTCGGACCAGCGGTGCCTTGAACCGTGCTCATCGCGCGGACAGATCCATGGCCAAACCCGCGCACGTATTCCCACTCCGTTCCCAACCAGCGAAACACTCCGCTGTCCGTGCCCGCCAACAAACTCGTGGTGCCATCGGGAAGTGGTCCACGCACAAATGTGCGCACCAGACGTTTGCCGATGCCGTGCGTTTGCTCGACGAAACGCGATCCCTCACGCCGAAAGGGCCCAAGGTCGGTGCCAACCCACAGCTCCCGCAACTCGGCCACCGTGTCGCTGCGATAGGCCGATCGTTTCACTCCCGACAACCATCCGAGTGAGAGGCTCTGCGTAAATACCTGTCCGGTTTCGCGCGAGTACTCCGTCAATTGTCCGGACGCCGACAAATGCAGCAGTCCAGCGTTCAGTGTTCCCATCCACAATTCAACGCGGCCATCGGCCGTCGGCACCGGTAAGACTGTGCGCATAAAGTCGCGACGCGTGCCGCGCATTTCCAGCGTACCGGCGGCACCAACACCCAGTCGTGACAGCCGTCCGCCGTAGGTGCCGACGTACACCGCCGTACCGCCCGCATGACCGGGCACGATTTGCAGCGCCGTCACGCGACCGCCTGCCTGTTGGGATGCGACGTCCACGGTGTCCCATCCGGCAGACGTCTTTCTTACGACGACGCCGGCCAACGTTCCGACCCACAGTTCGCGTGCGCCATCAACGCGTACGAGTTCAGCAGCCCGATACGCGCGACGGGGCGAGCCCGGCAACAATTCGAAACGTGGACCGCGTTTCGCGTCTTCGTGAAAGGCGAAAACCCCGCGGTCTCCCAGGATCAGTACGCGTGCGTTGACGTCATCATCGATAGCGACCACCGCCTCGGCCGAACGGGTGTTCAGCCCGTGCGCGACACCGTAGACCTGCCAGACTCCCTTCGAGAATCGCGCCGCGCGTCCGCCGCTGGCCGCAACCCACAGCTCCAGCGCACCGTCCGGCGCATGGGCTTCGGCCAACATCAATCCGTCCGGTTTGATACTGTCCGGCAGCGGCACTTCGACAAAACGATGTCCGTCAAAAGCCGCGATGCCCCCGCCGGTGCTCACGAGAATCTGCGATGTTCCGGAGAGCGCTTTTGTCTCAATGATCGAATAGGCCACCGTGCCAGGGAGGCCTTCGTTTACCCCGAAGCGTTGCTCGGTTTGACCGCGTCTGCGGACCACACCAGAACGGGTCGCAAACCAGTACGTGCTGTCCGACGACTGCAAAATCGCACGCGTTTGACGCACCGCGACGGTGTCCGTGAATGGCTCCGGTTGCCAGCGATCCCC
>JBDTTO010000256.1:0-5367 GCA_039930585.1 Gemmatimonadaceae bacterium | reverse complement strand
TGCACGATGTTTGGCATCCAGTGTATCCACCGCTTGTTGAACGAGCCGAGTGCGGGCCTGAAATTCGTGTACTTCGTCAACAGCGCCATCAGTACTGGGGATGTTGCCGGTTGCTGTGTCTTCCGTTGAACCGAGACTGACAAATCGCAAATTGCGTTTCCGACGCGCCAGCGCATCGAGACTCACGTTCATCGCAATTCGCGTTACGAATGTGCGAATCGATGCATCGCCACGAAATGTCCGAAGCGCGCGCATCAGCCGAATGAATGTTTCCTGCCCCGCATCATCAGCATCGTCGCCCGGACCGAGCATTGATGTGATAATGGCGGCCACTGCCGGTGAATGTGTTCGCACAATTGTCCGAAAAGCACGCTCGTCCCCTGCGGCAGCAAGCTGCAGCAGCTTCCGTTCATCAAGAGGACTGTCGCGTGACTCCTCGACGCTCATGTGCAACTCACCATCCAGTTAGACTGAGGGTTTGGGCCGTTCATTCCATCGGCCGGCACTGTGGCGAAAAATTGTTCTGGGCAGACGAAAATGGAATGACGGGCGGGCGGGTTCAGTCAAAGCAGAAAGTATGATCCCGCCACCATATAGTGAGGAAACTCTCATGTCACGACATATCAGCTCAAGTGTACTGCTGGCCGGCCAGTGTGCCACCATCGTCGCCGCGTCCTGTCTGGCCATCTCTGCGTGCGGCAGCAGTGACACCGACGTGATTACCGGCAGCTCCGCGACCGGCACGATAAGCGCGGATGCGCCCGCCTTCTACAAGAATTTCACGAACGGCGTGAACGTAACGGTCGAAGGCAACTTCGTGGTGATCTCATCAAAGAATCTGCCCGATCACAAAAGTCCGTACTACGGCGTTGGCAATGCGAACTACGAGGCATACAACGGAACGAACGCGCTCTTCTCCATCAATCCGAATCGCATTGTGGAAGGGCAATTGAAGTTGCGTATTCCGATTACTCCTTCGCGGCTTACTACGCCATCACCTACGCCACTCGGGCCAATTGGAATCGCGCTGAACGGTGTCGCAATCTTCAATCAGTACGCTGCCAATAATCAGCCGCTCACCGGCGAGATCAACAGTTTCGATCAATACAACGGGCATCCGGCACCGACCGGCGAATACCACTACCACGTTGAACCCACGTACCTCACTCGCCAATCCCGTGACGCGTTGGTTGGTGTTTTGTTGGATGGGTATCCTGTATACGGCCCGATGGAAAACGGAGCGCTGGTGTTGAGCTCCACTCTTGATGCCGCGCACGGACACGTTGGAGTGACAAAGGAATTTCCAGCCGGCATTTATCACTATCACACAACTTCGGACGCGCCGTACATCAACGGATCTGGTTTCGCAGGCACGCCGGGAACGGTGGTGCGATAGCCATGAATATTTCGCAGAGTATCGCGCAGCTGTTAACGCATCCGGCCACAGGCCTCGTTACCCTGGCGTTTCTGACCGTGATGATTGCACCAAACGCCACTCGAATAACAGTCGAGAGCGACAGCGCGCGCCTGTCGTTTGTAAATGGCGTCACGTTGGTCGATCAACATCTCCTCAACGGTCATGTGATTGAACGATTTGCGGATGGCACCATCAAACGAGATGCGGCGTATCGTCACGGCAAGTTGCAAGGCGCGACTCGCGGATGGCACATGAACGGCAAGCCTGACTACGTGCGCACATATCTGGACGGCATTGAAGAGGGCACGCACGAAGGATGGTATGACAACGGAAGTCGCCGATTCGAATACAATTTCGTTCATGGCGTATCGCAGGGCGTTTCAAAGCAGTGGTATTCCAACGGAAAGCCGTACACGCTCTTTCATTTCGACAACGGGCAGGAATCCGGCCAGCAGCAGATGTGGGATACGGACGGCAAACTGCGCGCAAACTACATCATTCGTGACGGCCGTCGTTACGGATTGCCCGGGAGTCTTGGTTGCCGAGGTGCGTCATGAAACGAGTTTGGTTGTTTGCGATTGCCGGTGCGCTCACCACTGTAGGGTTGGTTGGATGGACGACGCGCGCCGAAAAGCTGGAGGTGCCGTTTTATCGTTCGGCCGAGCTGACACCGGAGTGGCTAACGCTTCAATCGGCCAGCAGTCGAAGTATGCACCACGCGCTGCCGTTTGCGTTGACCGATCAGAATGGGGCGACCATCACTGCAGACGCATTTGCGAGTCGGGCAACCGTCATCCACTTCTTCTTTACGACGTGCGCAGGTGTTTGTCCGACAACTCAGGGCAACCTTGCGCGTATGTTGGCGAAGATGTCGAACGAAACGCGCGTACAGGTCCTATCGCATTCCGTCACGCCCGAGCGTGACTCTGTCCCGATGCTCAAAATGTACGCGGACATGCACAACATTCAGGATACGCGCTGGCATCTGTTGACGGGACCACGAACATTAATGGAACAGTTGGCGCGCGAATCCTACTTTGTTAACCTCAACAACGGTCGTTCGTACGGCGTTTCGGATCTCGCGCATACAGAGACGCTGGTGTTGATTGATGGGGCCGGACGCATTCGTGGCGTGTACACCGGTTCGTTGCAACTTGATATCGAGCGCCTTGCTGAGGACATTCACGCGGTGCTCGCCGAAAAATCCTGAGGCTTCATTATGCAGATGAAAACACCTGACGAACGTCGCAAGCAATTTCGGAAGCTTCACGAATCGGGCTGTTTTCTGTTGCCCAATCCGTGGGATGTTGGCAGCGCGCGTTTGTTGGCTGGATTGGGTTTTCAGGCGCTCGCCACTACAAGCTCCGGTTTTGCGTGGTCCAACGGAACGCCGGACAATCAGGTGTCGCTCGAACCCGTGTTAAATCATCTGCGCGAAATCTGTGACGCCGTGGATGTGCCCGTAAACGCAGACTTCGAAGGCGGATTTGCCGTTCAACCCGACGATGTTTTCACAAACGTCATGCGGGCAACCGGAGCGGGCGTTGCGGGAATCTCCATCGAAGATTCAACCGGTAACGCCGACGATCCGCTGTTCGAATTCGGGTTGTCGGTCCAGCGTATGCACGCCGCGCGACAAGCAATTGCGGAAAGCGCGCTTGACGTCGTGCTCACGGGCCGGTCGGAAGGCTTCATTGTCAATCGCCCCGATTTGCGCGAGACCATTCGGCGTCTCTCGGCCTATGCGGACGCGGGCGCAGACTGTTTGTATGCGCCAGGCATCAAGTCGTTGGCAGATATCAAGACCGTCGTGACAGAGCTCGCGCCAAAGCCAATCAACGTGCTGGTGAACAGCAATTTCACCACTGTGAAAGCGCTTGCCGACATTGGCGTGCGACGTATCAGCGTTGGTGGTGCATTGGCGCGAACCGCGTACGGCGCGCTGGTGAGTGCCGCGCAGGAAATTCTCACCGTTGGCAGCTTTGACGGATTGGCAGCGCGCACGCCGGCAACGGATTTCGATACACTGTTTGGTTAATCAGTTCCATTGACTCAACTCCGCCAATCGGCGGAGGGCGGCCCATGGGCAGCCACTGATAAATTGCAGCTGTGACCTACTTTACCCTGTATCTGCTGCTCTGCTGGTCGGTGATCACGGCTCTGACCTGGCGACTGTTTCCTGGCGCGACCGTAATTGTTGGCGGCGTCGCGCTGTACACCGCCGCGCCGCTATTTGTATTTTTGCGCCGGCTCAAGTGGAATTTCTATCCTGGCGCGCTGTTTCGCGTTTTTGTCGTGCGCGCCCTGTTGTACACGCAACTTATGTTGCCGTTTGTCGTGATTGGCGCAGTGCTGGGCGCGCTTGTTGGTTGGCCCTTTGGGGCGGCGCTGCTGGTTTCGCGCCTGCTCGCGCTGACGGTGTTTGTTGCCGCCGTCGCATTGCTCGTCACCGGATATTTCGGTTCGCGTTCACTGGTCACACGCGAAGTTGAAGCACGCATTCCGTCGCTGCCCGTGGAATTTGACGGACTGCGAATCGCACAGTTATCAGATTTGCACGTTGGACCACAAAGTTCGCGCGCATTTCTCGCGCGTGTTGTGCGCGCGGTCGAGGCTCTCAAGCCTGATATCATTGCCGTAACCGGCGATCTCATTGATGATCGTCCCGAAGACGTACACGTGTATGCCGACGCACTGGGTAAATTGCGCGCACCCGACGGCGTGTTCATGATTCCGGGCAATCATGACGTGTACGCTGGCTGGACTGACGTGCAACGCGAACTGCGCCGTTTGGTAAATGGGCACGTGCTCGTGAACGATTCGCACATTCTGCGAAGAGGCGAAGCATCTCTCGCCATTGTCGGCACGGGCGATCCCGCCGGACCGCAGCGCGGCGTTGGAGACTTGGTTGGTCCGGACATTTCGCGGGCACTGTCGCGAGTCCCGGCCGGCACCACAGTTGTTGCACTTGCACACAATCCGGCGCTATGGCCAGCGCTCCTGCAGCGAAATGTCGCGCTCACACTTAGCGGCCACACGCACTGGGGTCAGTTCGCATTTCCAAAGCGGAACTGGAGTCTGGCATCGCGATTTCTGAGACACGCGATGGGTGCGTACAAGGACGCACGCTCACTGCTCTACATCAGCCCAGGCACTGGATATTGGGGAATTCCGTTTCGCATTGGCGCTCTACCGGAAATCACCTCGATTACCCTGCGCCGTTCTACGGCTGACGCAGCGATTTCAATGGGCCCAACCCAGCGCGCGTATTAACACCGACCGTTGATGTATCAGTCAAGGCGCCAATGAATGCAATGAGTTGACGTTTTTCGAGTGTAGTGAGATGCAACGAATCACTCGCCAGCGTTTGGTTTGGCACTGAAAGGCCAAGCCCGGCACCACCGCCGGCGTCATAGAAATCAATCAGTGCTTCCAGCGTTGCGATTGATCCGTTGTGCATATACGGCGCAGTAACTGCCGCATTGCGTACGGTCGATGTCTTGAACGCGTGATTGTGCAAAGGCGCACGTTCCGCAGCACCAGCGCCGAGATCAGCATCAATTGCCAACGGCTTCTTCAGATTTGTCGGAACGCCTAAAACTTCGACCTCGGCATCGGTGTAGCCTGGTGGTACGGTACCGTTGAACAGCGGTGCAAAATGACAGGTGCCACAGCGCGCTTTGCCCATGAACAGGTTGAATCCCTGTTTTTCGTTTGCCGTCATCGCGGAAACATCCCCGCGCATTGCGCGATCAAATCGCGAATCAAGGCGCACCAGCGAACGAAGGTACGCCGCGAGCGCGCCGCGTAACTCGCGACTCATCGCTGACTCATCTGGCACTTCGCCATATGCGGCCAAAAACAACGGCGTGTACGATGAATCTGCGCGCAGTAATTTCGCCGTTCGCGCAAGATCGAAGCGATGGACGGCATTCACCTCCGCGTCTGCA
>JBDTTO010000255.1:0-5367 GCA_039930585.1 Gemmatimonadaceae bacterium | reverse complement strand
GCCACACTCACCGCTACGATCCCATGCAAATTCTCGTAATCGGTACTGGTTATGTTGGACTCGTGGTCGGCGCATGTTTGGCCGAAACGGGTAACGACGTCATTTGTGCAGATATTGACGCGAACAAAATTGCGGGACTGCAGCACAATATCATGCCAATCTACGAGCCGGGGCTCGAAGAATTGGTGCGACGCAATCAGGATCAGAAACGCCTCGTCTTCACTGCGAATGTTGCGGCCGCCGCAGCCGTTGCGGACGTGGTGTTTCTCGCCGTTGGTACGCCGCCGGGAGAAGACGGATCTGCCGACTTGCGACACGTGTTGGCGGCCGCAGAAACGGTCGCGCGCAATCTCACGCGCGAGGCCGTGGTTATCACGAAATCAACAGTCCCCGTCGGCACTGCACGCATGGTGAGCGCCATACTTGGCGAACACGCAACCGTCGCGTTTCACGTGTGCAGTAATCCGGAATTTTTGAAAGAAGGCGACGCGGTCAGCGACTTCATGCGTCCCGATCGCATCGTATTGGGCGCTGATAGCGACTATGCACGAAGCATTCTGGCTGAGTTGTATGCGCCGTTTGGACGAAAGGGGAAGCCGATTCTGTTTATGGACATCGAATCCGCCGAGCTCACGAAGTACGCAGCGAATGCCATGTTGGCAACGCGCATTTCATTCATGAACGAGATCGCAATTCTGTGCGAACGTGTTGGTGCTGATGTCGATAACGTACGACGCGGCATTGGCAGTGACTCTCGCATTGGACCGTCATATCTGTTTCCAGGCCCGGGTTACGGCGGCTCGTGCTTTCCCAAGGATGTACGCGCGTTGCTGCGTGTTGCCTCCCAGCATGATGTTTCACTGGGCGTGATCGATGCCGTTGAACGCGCCAATGACCGCCAACGCATGATCATGTTCGAACGCCTTTCCGACGCGCTGGATTTATCGCTCTTCGGCGCCCGCATTGCAGTTTGGGGACTTTCCTTCAAGCCGCAAACAGACGACTTACGCGAATCACCCGCAGTGGATCTGATCGAGAAGTTATTGGAAGCCGGTGCAACCGTTGTTGCTCACGATCCCGTTGCGATGGCACACGGTCGCGACATGTTCGGCGATCGCGTTGAATTTGCGCCGTCAAACTACGACGCAATTGCCGGCGCCGACGCACTGGCGGTGGTGACGGATTGGAATGAGTACCGTCACCCGAACTTCGAACGTATGCTCGCAATGATGGCGAGTCCGGTCGTGGTGGACGGTCGCAATCTCTACAATCCCATCAAGATGCAGGCGATGGGATTCCAGTATTCATCGATTGGCCGTCCGATCGAACAATTTGCAGCGCTGAAAGCGTCGTAGCTCGCGACGTGCTTGTCAGAACGCCTGATCCCAGCTTCTGGACAGGCGAATGGCGCACGTGATCAGTCCGACCATACTGTACGTCTGCACAAAATTCCCCCACTGCTCGCCAGTGGCGGGGTCGACGTGTTCGGCCAACAGTCCATGACGATTGCGGCGCGTAAGCAGCTGCGAGAAAATTCGACGCGCTTCGTCTTTCCGGCCGATGACCGCCAATGCCTGCACATACCAGAACGTGCAGACAAGAAACGCGTTGGTTGGGGCGCCAAAATCGTCGGCTTCAAAATAGCGAAATACAAAGTCGCCTTTCAGCAGTTCGCGTTCGATCGCTTCGACGGTTCCAATAAATCGCGGATCGTTTGCCGCTACAAATCCAACTTCGTGCAGTAATAACAGGCTCGCGTCAATGCGTTCGCCGGTCAGCGTTGCGCCAAATGAATTGAGCTTGGGATTCCACGCCCGTTTGAGAATTTCATCGCGAATAGTGCGCGCATGTTCTTGCCAGTATGAAGCACGCGTATCGAGTCCAATATGATTGGCAATTCGCGCGAGGCGATCACATGCGGCCCAGCACATCACGGCTGAGAAGGTGTGGGGTTCCAGGCGACCGCGAAACTCCCAGATGCCCGCGTCAGGTTGGTCGTACATTTTGACGGCCCGTTCGCCGAGTGGCTCGAAGCGGCGGAAAAGGCTTTCGAGATCGCCGTGAACAAGCCTCTTGTCAAAGAAGATATGTGCGGCGGACAGAATGGCCGAACCGTAGACGTCGTGTTGAACCTGTTCGTACGCCTGATTGCCAAAACGCACGGGTCCCATGCCACGATAACCGGGTAACGATTTCATCTCGTGCTCGACCAGTGCAGCGCGTCCATTGATTGCGTATACCGGTTGCAGCGGCCCGCGGTTGCTGCCGGCCGCAATGTTCACGATAAAGTGCAAATAACGCTCCATGGTACGTGTTGCGCCAAGACGATTGAGCGCGTTCACGACCATGAATCCGTCGCGCAGCCAGCAAAAACGATAGTCCCAATTGCGACCGCTATCAGGTGATTCCGGAATGGACGTCGTCACGGCCGCGATGATTGCACCGGTGTCCTCGACCGCGTTGAGCTGCAAGGTGATTGCGGCGCGAATGACTTCGTCCTGCCACTCGAAAGGGATGGCCAGCGATCGCACCCAGTCATGCCAGAAACGCACCGTTTCTTCCTGAAATTTGCGACCGAGTTCCGACGCGCCATCATGCACAGTTTCGTCGGGGCCGAGAATCAACGTTACGGCATCATCCAATACAAACGGCAATTCTTCGATAATCGCGGAAATTGACGCATCCGTTGTCAGACGCAGAACGATTTCCGAATCGACATATCGAATGTGATGGCTGCCAAACGTGATGCCGCGCCGGATCTTGCCGGCATCGGCCGCCGGGCGGACCCGCACACGAATGCGCGGAACGCCACTGACGCGTCGCACTTTGCGCACGAGTGTCATTGGACAGAACATGCGACTGAACTGCTGGAATCGCGGATGAAAATCAGTGATTTCAATGCACCCGCCCTCAGTGTCAAACAACTTCGTGACAAGCACGGGCGTGTTTGCCA
Organism: Gemmatimonadaceae bacterium; assembly: GCA_039930585.1. Classification (GTDB taxonomy): domain Bacteria; phylum Gemmatimonadota; class Gemmatimonadetes; order Gemmatimonadales; family Gemmatimonadaceae; genus Gemmatimonas. The sequence continues at coordinate 2,414 of JBDTTO010000255.1, read as the reverse complement.
TGTACGATTGTTCCGCGCGATCAAAGTTCAGCAGATCAACTGCGAAGAATCCAAAATCATCACCCGTTTTGGCTTCGTTCAACAACGTGCAGAATGCGGGATCGCCATCGACACGCGGTACACACATCCAGACTATTTCACCGGTCTCGTTGATGAGTGAAGCCATTGTCCCATTGCCAATGAGACCGAGATCGAGTGTGTTCATGCGGCGTCTCCTGCCTCGGAGTGATTGAGAACGGTGAGCGATGACAAGCTGGCCAGCCAATCGCGAACGGCTGGTACGTCACTCAGTCGATACGGCGCCAGCGTGGGTCCTGCCCCAACCTTTATGGAGATGCCACCCAGCGCATTCACAACAGCGAACGCATTTTCGTCGGTGACGTCATCGCCAAGGAATGCCGGAACGCGCGAGGAGAACGGCGCTTCCGCCAGAAATTCGGTAATGACGGACCCCTTGCTGTGACCGGTTGGCACAATCTCCACCACGCATTTGCCCAACTGTATGTGGAATCCTGAGCCCATCTGCATGAAGAGCGCGCGCACTTCGCGTTGGACGAACGCCCCCAACCGCGGCACCTGCCGATAGTGCATTGAAAGCGACAACCCCTTGTCTTCGAGCATCAACCCTGCGTGGCGTCGCTCCATTTCGCGCAACGCATCGCGCATGGCGAGCAATTGCGCACTTGGCACCGGTTGCCGAGCGACAATGCCGTTCGCATGCCGTCGCTCTGCGCCATGTTGTCCCGCGGCCGCCAGTGTGAAGTTCGGAAACAGTTTATCGATGTCACGCAGTGAACGCCCACTGACCAGTGCAACGGCACCGTGAGTTTTCTCGTGCAATACCTCGATCAGATATTGCATCACGCCATCAACACGAACCGCGTCCGGTGACATCTCGATACTGGCCAACGTGCCGTCGATGTCAAAGAACCACGCCCAGTCCAGTTGCGGTGCCGGTGGTATGTGCGTCACGCGACACCTTCGCGCGAACGCGCATACACGGCGTGTGCTGGTGTGTGACTGGCGGACTCGCGCAACCGGTCGCGCCGACGCATGCCTGAGGCATCAATGAGCATTCGACCCGCCCAGCGAAATACGTTGAAGTCGCGCAACAGACCGCGCATCAACCGCATCCGGTCGCGCTGCTCGGTTTCGGGCATGGTAAGTGCCGCGACCAACGCCGTTGCACACTCGTCGGCGTCGTAGGGGTTGACGACAATAGCTTCTGGCAACTCGCGCGCCGCCCCAGTGAAACGACTCAGCACCAGCACGCCACGTTCGTCATCGCGCGACGCGACAAATTCTTTGGCCACCAGGTTCATGCCGTCGTGCAAACTGCTGACAAAACACAAGTCGGCCGCGCGGTAATGTTCGTAAATGCTATCGGGTTCGTGATGCTCGATTTTCAGAATGATTGGTGGAGGGCCGTAGCGACCGAATCGCGCGTTGATTTCCTCAGCCAATGCGCGCACTCGCTGTTCGTAGCCGTGGTATTCCTCGATGCTGGAGCGCGACGGCGCCGCAATCTGAATGAACGAAAACTTCCCGATCCATTCAGGGTGCAGCTCGAGGAGGCGTTCAATTGCACGAAAGCGTTCTTCGATGCCTTTCGTATAATCAAGACGTTCCACCCCCACGCCAACGTGATGATCGGCTGGCAGGTTGTATCGGTCGCGCACCACAATGCGCGAATGTGAGACCGAGCGATTCATGAGTGCCGGTGCCGGTGGCCACTCGATCGAAATCGGATACCGCTTGATGGACGTTGGCGCTCCGCGATAGCTGACAGAAAATGTTTCGCGATCAACACGTGCTTCGATGATACGATCAACCGTATCGAGAAAATTGTTGCAGTGGAATTGTGTATGGAAGCCCAGAATGCTGCTGCCCAGCAAACCATCAAGCAACTCCTCGCGCCACGGACAGATTGCGAACGATTCGGGATTGGGCCACGGAATGTGCCAGAATGTGACGATGGTTGCGTTGGGAAGCAGATCGCGAATCATCCGCGGCAACAGCGCGAAATGATAATCCTGCACCAGCACGATTGGATCCGCTGTCCGGGCTTCTTTTACCACCGCCTGCGCAAATCGCTGATTCACGCGCTTGTACATTGCAAAATCGCTCGTACGAAATGTTGGACGCACGTGCGCAATGTGACACAGCGGCCACAACCCTTCGTTGGAAAAACCATAGTAGTAGCCCGCTTCTTCCTCATCAGTCAGCCACACGCGGCGCAACTGATACGCTGGCGCCTCCGGTGGCACGCTGATGCGATTGTTGCGATCAACCACATCGCGATCGGCCGAACCACTGCCGTGCGCAATCCATGTGCCAGAGCACGCGCGCATGATGGGTTCGAGCGCGGTCACAACGCCGCTGGCCGGACGCCTGACTTCGATGTGATCACCGTC
>JBDTTO010000254.1:0-5386 GCA_039930585.1 Gemmatimonadaceae bacterium | reverse complement strand
GTAGAACGGGTGTGAAGCGGCCGTGATTTCAAGCAGGATGAGCGGATATTTTTTTCCGTCATCAAGCGTGATCGTCTGTTCGCTGGTCATCGTGGAACGCGACACGATCAGATGACCGCTTGATGCGTCCTTGAACACCACCGGATGGTACGGTGGATGAATGGCTTCCTTCATGGCTGCTCCCGCAATATTTGCGTCTTGATGCAATTCCATTTCCGGCGGAATTGCGTTCGTAGATGTGCCCAGCAAGTGGGCTAGCCTCGATAGTTAGGGGGTCTGGCCTATCTGGTCAAGGCAGCACGACCGATTTTACGACTCCATTTGCACTCGGTCCGACACACACTTCTCGCATCGGCCATACAAAACCACCTCGTGGGCCTCCAGAACAAAGCCGGCCGGCGTGAGGCTTTTCAGATCGCCGGGACAGCCCCGAATCTCGAACACCCCCGTGCATTCACGACACTGGAAATGGTGGTGATGGCCGCTGCCCGACCGCTCGTAGCGCGGCGCATCGCCCGGAAGTTCGACGGCGTTTAACCAGCCGCCTTCTACGAGTGAGTTGATCGTGCGATAAACCGTCGCGATGCCAAGGCCGCGCAAGGTTCGCCGACCAGCCACCAACACCTCAAACGGACTGAGGGGCTGAGTGGATTTCTCGAACACTTCGCGGATCGTATCTCGTTGTCGTGTATTGCGTTCCATGATGTGCTGATAAGAGCGATGCGGGATAGTCGTCGGTAGGCGCGACTCCCACAACTATCGAATGAGCGCCGAAACGCCCATCAAAACAAATCCCCCAACCAGAAATGCAGCGCGCGATGCCCGCGGACTGCCATCGCGGTGCCGAGCCAGTGAAGGGATGCCGACTGCGACCGCGATGTAAAGATAAGAGCCGGCCGCGAATGGCAGAATGTTCTCTCCCAGCCTCGCCATGTGAGAGCCGATCAGCAAGGTCGCCGCCGCTCCCACGAACGAAATAAGGGCCGTGACCAGGTTATAGGCGACCGCACGCATCGGATGCACGCCGCCATGGACGAACAGTCCGAACGTTCCAACTTCGCGGGGCAATTCGTGCAGGCCGATAGCCAGCGCCGTCAGAAATCCGAACCCCGGATTCGTCAGAAATCCCGCGGCAATCAACATGCCGTCAACCAGGTTGTGGATCGCGTCGCCGGTGAAGGCCAGCGGTATCAATGCCGCTGATGCCTTGCGGGCGTGATCGTGGTCTTGGTCGTGGTGCGAGTGCTGGTGCGAGTGTCCGTGTGCGTGTTGGTGCGCGTGTTCGTTCGCCCTGGCCGATCCTGATCCGCTGGAAGCGCGGGTTGCTCTTGCCATCGCGTTCGGGCTTTCCGGTGCTCCCAACTCCAATCCGTGCGCGTGGGCATGATCATGGCTGGCCAGCAGCCGTTCGACCAAGGCAAACGCGAGGTAGCCGGCCACCACGCCCGCGAACACCGCAAGAGGAGTTCGCCCAGCCGACAGTGCCTCCGGAATCAGGTGCATTGTCGCGGCGCCGAGCAGCGCGCCAGCTCCCATCGCCGTGAGCTGGGGGACAATTCTTCGAACGACGCGCGCCTGTTTGGCCAGCAGAAACGTTACCGCCAGCGGAATTCCGCTCACGATGGAAATGGCCAACAGACTGCTGATCCACGGCGACATTTGATAATGATAATCAATTCGCAAAAAGATATCAGCCCGAAAAAATCGGCAGGGCGGGGAGGCCGCTGCCGACTGTCCGGGAAAATCAATCGGGCCGATCCATGGAGCCGATCAATGGAGCTGATCGGCGGGAGGTCAGGAGTTCAGGTCAAGCGTCCACTCCACCACAATGGACGGGTCCAGCGACTCCTTAACCGAACAGTACTTGTTCACCGCCAGCTCAATCGCACGCTCGGCATGCTCGCGTTCGATGCCTTCACCCACCATGCGATACGTGAGATGAATTTTGGTCAACTTGGCGGGCGTTGCCGCCGCGCGATCACCAATGACTTCAACACCAAGTGCCTGCGCTGGAGTACGCCGTTTCGCGAGAATGTCGACAATGTCGTAGCTCGTGCAACTCGCCAGCGCGATCAGCAGCGTATCAACCGGACCCGGGCCTTTTACGGCATCACCATCAACATCAATCTGTGGTCCATTGGGTCGTCCACCGCGAAACGCGTGACCCCCAGTCCACACAACTTCAACGTGATTCCGTTTACTCACGGTTGTTCTCCCTTGCGAATTGGCGCACGAACACTGTTTCCCCATTCAGTCCATGAACCATCATAGTTACGAACTGATTTGTAGCCGAGCAGGTTGGTGAGTACAAACCACGTGTGCGACGAACGTTCACCGATGCGGCAATACGTCACGACGTCGTCCTTGGCCGTCAAACCGGCTTCTCCCTCGTAAATCGCGCGCAACTCGTCAACGTTTTTGAACGAACCATCGGCGGCTGCCGCGCGCGCCCACGGCACACTCTTTGCGCCGGGAATGTGTCCGCCACGCAACGTTCCTTCCTGCGGATAATCCGGCATGTGCAATTTTTCACCGGTGTATTCCTGCGGTGAACGCACGTCAATCATCGGTTTGTGATCTTCGAGATGCGCACGCACATCCTGGAAGAATGCGCGAATCTTTGCATCGTTGCGCTCGGGTGCGACGTATTTCGTGTGCGGAAATGACGGCACGTCCGTAGTTGTGTCGCGATGTTCAGCCAGCCACTTCGCACGACCGCCGTCGAGGATCACGGCATTCGTGAAACCGAACAGGCGGAAGATCCAGAATGCGTAAGTTGCCCACCAATTGTTCTTGTCACCGTACAACACGACAGTGGTGCTGTCATCAATGCCACGCGTGCGCAGCAAGTTTTCAAACGCAGCACGCGCCACGTAATCGCGTTCAATCTGGTCGTTCAGATCGATGTGCCAGTCCAACTTTTGTGCGCCCGGAATGTGCTCTACGTCATAAAGCAGCACGTCTTCGTTGCACTCGAGCAGGCGAATGGACGGCAACTGCAGATTTTGGGCAAGCCAGTCGGTTGACACCAGATATTCCGGATGCGCGTAACCCTTGGCCACAATTGAAGGATCGGACAGTCCGGGAAGTGCAGATTTTTTGGTCATGCCATTGACGATAGAGTGTGACGCACGCCGAGGGGAGTGGTGCGACGAAGGGGAACCCTCTGGTCACGAATGTTGTATCGAAAGAGGCGACTTCCTTTGTCTTGATCTCAGTGGATACACGATCTGCAAACGCTTACGCCTCCGTCCGGAATTGCCCGACTCTTTCGCCGCGCTGAAGAACCAGATGACTACGCCACTGGTCCGATTCGTGGCGACCTGCTTGGCGATGAACACCTCGCCGAGCGCGCGCGCGAGCTGGCGCGTGGACAAGTGGTTGATCAAAACAGGGGCCCGCGCCTCAGTGCGCGCCTGCTTGGTCGGTTACAGAGCACGAGCCGCGTCCTCGAACACACGCATGGCCGGCTCGTAGAAGCCAACAGCAATTCGGTCGATGTGGGACCGGCGGGTGTGTGGTTATTGGACAATTATCACGTTGTTCGGGAGCACATTCTTGAAGTTCGTGCAACCCTGCCACGTGGATACTATCGGGAACTTCCCGAATTGGCAGAAGGGTCGCTGGCCGGCTATCCGCGCATTTATGACATCGCGATCGCGCTCATTTCCCACACGGAAGCGCGTGTTGATCTTGAGAACACCGAACTGTTTGTCGAAGCCTTTCAAAGTGTCGTGCCACTTTCGGTCGGCGAGTTGTGGGCGATGCCCGCGATGTTGCGACTTGGCCTCATTGAGAGTGTGCGTCGGATGGCGCTTCGCACAGTGCAGCGACTGGATGAGCTGGCCGAAGCCGATCGTTGGGCAAAACGCATGCACGGTGCAGGGCAGGCCGGTGGCGACGAATTAAACAGCGAACTCGGCAGATTTCACGATACGAAGCCGCAACCTTCGCCAACGTTTGTATCGCGATTTCTGCGACAGGTTCGTGATGCCGCCGGCGCGTTTCCGCCGTTGGATTGGTTGGAGCAGTGGACGCGATCCGAAGGATTGAATCCCGAAGACGCCGTAGTTGCATCAACACAGCAGCTGGCCATCACGCAGCTCATCATGGCCAACAGCATCACCAGTTTGCGCGCGATTGGCGGACGCGATTGGCGTGAGCTGGTTGAACGGCAAAGCGCGATGGAGCGCGTGCTTCGCCGCGATCCCGCAGGCGTACACGAGCACATGACGTTTGCTACGCGCGATCGCTATCGTCACGTGATCGAACGCATTTCAAAACGCACCGGATGCGACGAAGCACTTGTGGCGGCGTGGGCGGTTGACCTGGCGAAGGTTGGCCGCGAAGAAAGTCCGAATGACCCGCATGCGGGACACATTGGCTACTACCTCGTTGACGACGGACTGCCGACGCTCGAGCGCAAGGCAAACTACGACGCCTCGTGGTTTGAACAGATCTATCGCTACATGCGGCGCCATCCGACACGCGTATTTGTCGGCAGTGTGGCCGTTGCGACTTTCGGCGCGCTGCTGGCACTTCTCGCGATGGCAGGAAGAGATCTGGGTGCCTCGTGGCCGTTGGTCTTTGCACTGGCAATCATTCCGGCCAACGACATCGCCGTAAGTCTTGTCAACCAATTGGTCACGGCCTTTCTGCCAACGCAGATGCTGCCGCGTATGGATTTTGAGCGACTGGGTATCGGCCCGGGTTGTCGAACCGTTGTTGTAATTCCGACGCTGTTTGACAGTGCAGAAGATGTGCGCGATACGTTGGCGCATGTCGAAGTGCAGTTTCTCGCGAACCGTGATCCGCAGTTGCAATTTGCCGTGCTGAGCGACTTCACCGATGCAGTGTCTGAGCACGTTGACGGTGATGATGCGATCATCGAGCAGGCGCAAAAGGGAATCGCTGAACTGAATGCACGTCACGCGCCCGATGGCGATGTATTTCACCTGTTGCATCGTGCGCGCCAGTGGAACGCGTCCGAAAATGTGTGGATGGGTTGGGAACGCAAGCGCGGAAAACTTGCGCAGTTCAACAAACTGGCGCAGGGAGAGGGCTCAGCACCGTTCGCATTCACGAGCGCAAATATTCGCACGCTCAAAGGTGCGCGATATGTGATTACGCTGGACGCCGATACCGTGCTACCGCCTGGTGCTGCACGTGCATTGGTAGGCACGATGGCGCACCCGCTCAATCAGCCGTACTACGACGAGGGCAATCGTCGCGTTATTCGCGGCTACGGAATTCTGCAACCGCGCGTGGGTGTATCGTTGCCCAGTGCGAATCGCTCGCGTTTCGCATCAATCATGGCGGGCGTGCCGGGGGTCGATCCGTACACAACGGCGGTGTCGGATCTCTATCAGGATCTCTTTCACGAAGG
>JBDTTO010000253.1:0-5389 GCA_039930585.1 Gemmatimonadaceae bacterium | reverse complement strand
TGCATCTGATGCTCGGCCGGAACGACACTGCCCGCGTACGACACCGATTCGTTGTGTACGCCGCCGTCATCGACAAGCGCGAGACGCATGCCCTCGGGATCCTCGAACTCGAGCGTCAATCGCCCATCACGCATCGCGACGTCGCCATGTTTGACGTTCAGTTCGGCAAAGCGTGCTTTCCAGTACGACAGCGTGGCTTCACCACCAACGCGAAGCGCCGTCTCCGTAATTGAATGCGTACCGCGCCGTTCGGGCCCAACCTTCCAGTCAAAGAACGTGACGTCCGTTCCCGGACTGCCTGCCGAATCCGCATAAAACAAATGGTACGCTTTCACGTCATCCTGGTTGACGCTGCGTTTAACCAGGCGCATGCCCAGCACCTGCGTGTAAAAACGGTGGTTGTCCCGGATTGCGCCCGACACCGCCGTGAGATGATGAATTCCAGTCAGTTCCATGGTAGGATTGAGTGGTGATAGCTGCCGTAAATCTGCGGATAATTTTTAACCAACCGACGCGCCCGTGACCAACTCGCTGCCCGCAACTCCGCTCGTAACACTCCACGAAATTCGGGACGCGGCCGCCGCCATTCACGGGCATGTACATCGCACGTTTCAGCAGGGTTCGACGTACCTGAGCGATGCAAGCGGCGCGAACGTTTCCCTCAAGCTCGAGCTCTTTCAGAAAACGGGCTCGTTCAAGGTACGTGGTGTAATCAACACACTTCGTCAACTGTCGGATATAGACCGAAAGAGGGGTGTTATTTCCCTGTCGGCCGGCAATCACGCACAGGCGCTGGCGTGGGGCGCCGCGAGACTTGGCATCAAGGCCACCATCGTTATGCCAATGAATGCGGTTGCGTCAAAAGTGGCGGCTACAAAAGCGTACGGTGGCAACGTCATTCAAACAAACGGGGACCTGCTCGCAACGGCACTTGGTTTCAAGGAGGAGCATGGGCTCGCGCTTGTACATCCGTTTGACGACCCGCGCGTAATTGCCGGGCAGGGCACTGTTGGTCTCGAAATCTTCGAAGACGTGCCGGACGTCGATGTTGTCATTGTTGCCTGCGGCGGCGGCGGACTTATTTCGGGCGTGGCGGCCGCGATCAAACAGCTCAAGCCAAACGTGCGTGTCATTGGCGTAGAACCCGAAGGCGCCAACGCAATGAAGCTGTCACTCGAAGCGGGTTCGCCGCAGCGGCTGGCCAAAATGAATACAATTGCCGACGGACTTGCGGCGCCGTTTGCCGGCACCAGCAACTTCGAACACGTGAAGGCTTACGTCGACGAAATGCTGGTCATTCCCGACACTGAAATCATCGCCGGAATGCGCGCTTTAATGGAGCGGTGCAAACTGTTCGTCGAACCCTCAGCGGGCGCCGCAGTTGCACCGTTGTTGAATGGGTCACTGTCCTTCACGAAGGGCGAGCGCGTCGTGCCAATCGTGTGCGGAGGCAACATCGACCTCGAGCGCCTCCGCACACTGATCTGAATTATTTCGCCGGTTGCGGCGACCGCGGCAAACTTGCAAGGCGACGCTTGAACGCCTGAAACGCAGGCGAATCAACCGTCGTTCCTTTCAGAATCACCGGATTGATCTTCGCAATTTCCGCGTTGGTATCAGCAATGCGACTTTCTTCCAACGGATGCGACGCAAAGAAAACTTCAGTGCCGCTTGGGTTTGTCTTGCGTTCGTTCAGGAGAATCTGAAACATGCCGGGAATTCCGTGCGGATCGATGTTGGCACGCGTCGTGTACTGCACGCCCACTTCGTCGGCCTGCGCTTCGTCATCGCGACTGAACTTGGCGAACAGTGCACCGCCGCCAACCTGAATTGCCGCGCTGCCCAATCCACTATTGCAAACTGAAGGCGCAAAAATGCAAACAGCGGTCGTGCCGATGTTCGCCTGATCGGCCTTCTGCATCTGCTTCATGCTGTGGCGCTTGACGACATGTCCAATTTCGTGGCCCATCACACCAGCCAACTGCGACATGTTCTGCGCGCGCTCAATCAAACCGCGATTGACATAGACGTAGCCCCCCGGAACTGCAAACGCGTTGATATCCGTCTGATCAACCACATAGAAGTGCCACTGCAAGCTGCGATCATCTGCAACGCGGGCGATTGAATCACCCAGCAGATTGATGTAGCGCGTCACTTCCGGGTCACCGATCAGCGGCAGCTGCTTGTTGATTTGCGCCGCGTATTGTGCGCCCAGCTCTACTTCCTGCTGTGTGCTGGCCAGGCAACCGGGAATGGTCGCCAAAATCGAAACGGTCGCGGCCAACGCAAGGTGTCGGCGCGTGCGACCCATCGGAGACACGTTGATGACTGGCATATTTATGGTTTGGTTGATTCGAGTCAGAATACGTATCATGCTTTGATCCTGCGATGTTGCAGATTGTACGTATGTCACACGGGCGGCAGATCTGTCACAGACACGATTAACCGCATCTCTGCCTAACGACCCACACACAACTCCGTGAAGCTACTGTCCATCGCACGTGATCTGCAGCGACGCAAAGCGCGGGAGCGAAACCAGCGCTTCGTGGCTGAAGGTGTGCGTTCGGTCGAAAGTTTGCTGGACTCTGCCCTGAACGTCACGGGCATTCTGACGGTAGCAAGCCTGGGCGACAACATACGCGGACTCGCTATCCTCGCACGGGCCGAGCAGAACAACATTCCGGTTCTACAGGTCTCCGATGCCGAGTTTGCGAGCTCCGCCAGTACAGATACACCACAAGGGGTCCTCGCGGTCGCCGAGATCCCGGATTATTCGTTGAGCGCGCCGTCAGGTCCAGAGCGCTACCTGGTTCTCGACGGCGTCCAGGACCCTGGCAACGTCGGCACAATCATCCGTTCGGCCGTGGCGTTTGGGGTGGGAACGACCGTTTGCCTGCCTGGAACGGTTGATGTCTGGAACGCAAAAGTCGTTCGGAGCACGATGGGCGCGCTGTTCCGGCACCCGGTCGTCGCCATGACGGGCGGCGAGTTTGGAGAGTTCTGCCATTCGCACAAGGTGGAGTGCTGGGCTGCCGATACTGAAGGGACGTCCCTCCACCTCGTAACCGTCGTTCCCGATCGCCTGGCCCTCGTGGTCAGCAACGAGGGCGCCGGTTTGTCGCCCGACGCTGCGGCACTGGCTACGCACCGCGTGGCTATTCCCATGGCGCCGGGGGTAGAGTCCCTCAACGTCGCGGTCGCGACTGGCATCCTGTTGCATGCGTTGCAGATCCCGTCTCGCGTGCAATCTGGTTTGCCGTAACGCCGCCTGAAAATTCCGTTTTCATGTTCCCAGCACTGACTGCACTTCCGGCTTCCCTCGTCGCCTATTCACTGGCGGTGACTTTTGTGCTGGGCGCTTGTATTGGCTCGTTTCTCAACGTCTGCATTTCGCGTTGGCCGGCGGAATTGAGCGTGGTCAAACCCCGTTCACGATGCCCGCGCTGCGAACGGCCGATTGCGTGGCATGAAAACATTCCAGTGTTGAGTTGGATGTTGCTGCGCGGCAAATGTCGCGGATGTGCGTTGCCAATCTCACTGCAATATCCCGCGGTCGAACTGGCGGTCGCACTTGGTTGGGTTGCGGCGCTAGTGGCCTTTGGTCCGACGCTCGAAGCGTTTCGCATGGCCGTTTTCGGTACGCTTTTGTTTGGCATCGCCATGACGGACGCGCAGTCGTACCTGATTCCTGACGGGTTTACAGTTTTTGGATTGTTGTTCGTGCTTGCAATGTCAATTGCGGGCGCATTTCAAGGTGATACATCTCACTTTGCATCGCCGTGGGGCGCATTTCTTGGCGCGTGCGCAGGTGCTGGTGCAATCACGATTATTGGCTGGTTGGGCGAAGTTGCGCTCAAGAAAGAAGCGATGGGATTTGGCGATACGACACTGATGGCGGTTGTCGGCGCGGCTTTGGGTCCCGAGCGCGCGTTGCTCACGATCTTGGCCGGAGCATTTCTCGGCGCAACGTTCTTTCTGGTGTTTGTTGCGCCCGTGGTTTGGATTCGCAGCCGCCGCGCGGGAACCGAGTTTGAATTTCCCGACGTTCCGTTTGGTGTGTTCCTTGCGCCAGCCGCGCTGCTGACCTTGCTTTGGGGAGATCCGCTCATCGCCTGGTATATCCAACGCACGTTCCCGACGTGATTTCACAAACACATCGCAGCATTTCTCAATCGCTTTCGACGCGCAGCCTTCGCGCAGCCACGTTCATTGCGTGTGCGTGGCTTGCTGCGTCGTGCAACAAGGGCGCAGCCGCGAGCGATGGCCCGTACAGCGACATCGTCGAAAAGGCGATTCCAAAGCTGGAAGAAATTGTCGGATTGAAATTCAAGTCAGCGCCAAAACTTGAACGTCGCACGAAGGCCGAAGTGCGCGACTTTTTGATGAAGCAGCTGAACAATCCAAAAGCAGTCGAGTTGCTGGCTGGACAATCTGCGGTTTATCGCGGACTAGGTCTTATTCCCGACTCGCTTGACGTTGCGGATTTGTTGCAGCGCTTGCTCGAAGAACAGATCATCGGCTACTACGATCCTACAACGAAAGTGTTGTACGTCGTTGATGGCACGCCGAAACTGTTGCTGACGCAAACGATCACGCACGAACTGGTGCATGCGTTGCAGGATCAATACGTCAAGGTTGATTCGATTCAAGGCAACGTCGAAGACGCCGACCGTCAATCCGCTGCACAAGCGGTGCTTGAAGGACAAGCGGTGTACGCGCAACTCGCGGCCGATCCGAATGCCGGCCCGATGTTGCGTATGCCGGGCGGATGGGATCGCATTCGTGATGTCATCAAGGATGGCCAAACAGGAATGCCTGTTTTCTCATCCGCGCCGCGCGTGATTCGCGAAGGCTTGTTGTTTCCGTACATTGGCGGCGCTGACTTCACGCGGCGGTTTATTGCCAAACGCAAACCGTCGGAGATGCTGACTGATTTGCCCATTACCACGCGTCAGGTGTTGAATGACGACGCGTATTTTGGTAAACGCGATTCATCGTGGCACGTAACCTTGCCGAAGCCGTCAGTGGGAACAATCACGTATTCGAACACAATGGGCGAATTCGAAACGCGATTGGCATTGGTGCAGCATCTCAAGGACGAAGTTGTAGCACGTCGTGCAGCCTCAGGAATTGACGGTGATCGTGTTGCGGTCATCAAGACACCCGAGGGTAACGCCGTGGTGTGGGCGACGGTGTGGGATGACAAAATTCAAGCCGCCGAATTCTTTGATCAGTGGAGCATCGCCATCAGTAAGCGATACAAGGTTGGTGCCTGGGAAGGACCAGCCGGCAGCATTGAAAAGCGCTTCAATATTCCGGGTGAAGGCAAGCGCATACCGCGCATCGCGCTGCTGAAACTCATAAGTGTCAACGGACGTCCGGTTGTGGT
>JBDTTO010000252.1:0-5390 GCA_039930585.1 Gemmatimonadaceae bacterium | reverse complement strand
GCAACGGAACGATGTACGTCAGCAGCATTTATCATCGCAACATCGCGGTTATTGACGCGAACGGAAAACAACGCTGGTTGTTGGCGAATGACGTTCCAAATATCGGGTCAATCTTCGGTATCGCCGTTGATACAGTCCGTAATGTGATTTGGGCATCAAGCGCGGCAAATCCGGCCATGAAGCTCATCGCGCCCGCTAACCAGAAAACGACAAACATTCCCGTAAGCGACCTTGCAACGTTGGTTGCAATTCGCCTCAGTGACGGAAAAGTCGTGAAGCGCGCAACTGTTCCGGCGAGTGTTGCAAACGCGAGTCCCGGCGACATCGCGCTGATGTCAAACGGCGACGTGTTGATGTCCGACTCGCAAGCCGGCGTCTTGTGGTGGTTGCCGAGTGCCAGCGATTCGCTGATTGGAATTCGCCACCGACTGCTGCATTCTCCGCAAGGCATCGTTCCGTCAGCTGATGGACACGTCGTGTGGGTCGCCGACTATTCGCACGGCCTGCTTCGCGTCGATCTCAGAAACGAACACGTTGAACGCGTTGCGGATTTGCCCGGCCATTCTGCAGTCGGCATTGATGGACTCGTGAAATACGGCAATAGTTTGATTGCAATACAAAATGGTTTCGCTCCTGCACAGGTGCTGCAAATCGAACTCAATGCTCAAGGAAATCGCATCATCAAACAAACAGTGATCGACCGCAGCAATAAAGCACCGTCACCGACGGGCGGAATGATACTGAATGGCGAGTTCGTCTACATCGCAAACAGCCTGTGGGAATCACTTGATGCGACGGGAAAACTTGACCTGTCGTTAAACCTGCCCCGCCCGCTGCTGTTGAAATTGCAATTGAAGTGGTAAACCTGCCGGCGCGCCCTCCGCGTCTCCGCTTCCTCCGCGTCTCCGCGTGAGAAGTTTTTCCTTTCCCGGCCCCGCGCCGACAGATTTACGTCACGACATCAAACCGTTACCGACGACCGCGCCCCCCTCCCCGATTGATGATCACCGGATAAGCAATCACGCGCGAGTAGTATGGCCGAATGCCAAATGAGTTGTAGTAGCCGTAACCCCACGGATCGTAAAACGGACTGCTGAAGCCGTAGCCGAAACCGAATCCATACGCATTCCGTGAGCGCGCATCATCGTTGGATGACACTTCAAGCGGCGTTACGCGAACCGCGCCGTTGCCCTGCACATCCTTGCAGGAGCGATTTTCCTTGCGCGCCTTTGCAACCATCTTGCCGTCCATCCAGAGTTCCATCGCGGCTTTCGACTTCGAAGCCAACTCGACGGTTTCGCGACCATTGAGCGTCAACCGCGTATGCGCATTCCCTTTCTCCAGACCGTACTCGAGCTCCACCGCTTTGGTATCATCGTTGCGAATGACAAATCGATCATCGCACATGTATCCAAAGGTGATCTGCGTGGCGTTGGCAATAGGAGTGCGCGCAACTTCCGTAATCTGATCCTGCGCACTCGCGGTGCCTGCGGTTCCCAGCGCACACGCAAATACGCTCAACGTGAGCAGCCGTTTGTTCTTCATACAACGTCCCCCCGATCTGCGGCGTCGCAGTCGCTCGGCATCCACCGACAACACCACGAGCCTGATGCATTGTAGACACATGAGTAACGGAAAACCCTTTTGGTTTGCATGTGTCTCTTGCATTTAAAACACTGTTGCGGATTTGTTTGAAACAGAACAAACCGATTCGAGCGGTAAACATTTGTCAGCACAGATGCGACCGGAACAACGGAACGAAGCGTTTCAAGAAGCACGCAGCGTGTCAGCAGAGATCGGTCAAACAGCGTTGAAACGGATGTTTCGGATTAAACGGATCATCCGGATACTACGCATCACTGTTTGAAATTTTCAAAAAGAGAATACTCCAATGCGAAGTATCCGGATGATCCGCCAAATCCGTCTAATCCGTTTCAACGCAGTCTACTAAAGCTTACCGGAGACGCTCAGCGCCATTGGTGCACACCGAAGCCGTTCAGCTCTTACGCAGCAGACGTAACCGCACGCGCCACTGTAAACGGCAACGAAACTGACGCTACACATCCGCCACCGGGTGCCGGACTAATCGACACGCTGTGATCATCACCGTACAACCGTTCAAGTCGCGCCCGCAAATTTGAAATACCAATGCCACTGCCGGCGCGTTTTGGTTTCACAAGCGGTCCCGGTCCATTGTCAGAAACTTCCAAGCGCAATGTGGATCCGTCGCGCCATCCCCGCACCCTGACCAATCCCGGCGTACTGATTTGCGAGATGCCGTGCGTAATTGCGTTTTCAACAAGTGGCTGCAGCAATAGCGCCGGAACACTCGCGCGCAGCAACTGCGGATCGACATCAACCGAAACGGTAAGCTTGTCACCGAAACGAATGCGTTCGATATCCAGGTAACGCTCCACCAGATCCAGTTCGTGCCGCAGTTCAACTTCGCTTTCATCGCCGGCCGCCAGCGTCGCCCGCAGAAGCTCACTCAGGCGCACCAACATTCGCTGCGCGCCCTGTGTATCGCGACCCATTAGCGTGACCACGGAATTCAGCGCATTAAACAGAAAGTGCGGATTGAGCTGCGAGCGCAGCGCATGTAATTGCGCACCCATCAAGTCTGATTCAAGACGAGCCGCGACAACGGCCTGTTCGCGATAGGCCGAGTGCAGGCGAATGGCCGCGTGTGCGCCAACAATGGCCCAATAGACCGCCAGCATTGCGCCGGCGTAGTAGCGCAAGCCAACCGCAAACAAACTGTCCCAGTGCCATGCCGGATCCCACAGTCGGAATTCGCTCAGCACAAACATGAACAGAAATACCTCGGCGCCTCCAACCACGATTGAACCGAGTATGTGCGCACCCAACAACACGCGCCATCGCGACAAATCGAGCGGAAGGCGATCACACACCCACAAAATTACGGGCACCCACAACGCCCATGTCATCCACGCAAGAAAGTACGCGAGGAATGCCTCCGGATACGACATGTTTTGATTATGCAGCGGTCGCACCAGGTACACACCAATCAACGACACCGCCGCCGGCATCGCCCAGAACACAACCAGCAACAGGCGCACCCGCGGCGAAATACGAGTCATCACACCACTCCCGACAACCGACCGGCAACGTGTTCACGAAAATTGCGACTGACGCGCAGTCGCGTTCCGTCTTTGAGGATCATGATCTGATCGCCGCCAAACCAGGCTTGCAATTCGCGCATTGCGTCAACGCTCACGATCACGCGTCGATGAATGCGCACAAACAGACCGGGATCCAGTCGGCTTTCGAGATTGGTCAGCGTTTCGCGCAGCTGATGTTTGTCGCGACCAGCGTGCAATACCACGTAATTTCCCGCGCTTTCAATCCACTGCACATCGGCCACGCGAACCATCACACTCCGCCCTTCGTGCTTGATCAGCACGCGATCGGTGAATCGCCTGGGAACTCCCGCAGCCGCGCGCGGATCTGATTTTGATGTTGCCAGCATGATGCCCGAGTCCATTCCGGAGCCTTGCGCGCCATTACCACGTAATTGCGCCAACAGCTCTGCAAATTTCTCGGTCTCTTGCACCACCGCGTTCATCGCGCGCCGTTCACCAACGCGTTTCCAGGTGGCGATGAACCGTTCGTCGTCAAATGGTTTGAGCAGGTAGTCAACCGCTGAGACTTCGAACGCACGCAGAGCATATGCGTCGAAAGCTGTTACGAACACGGTGGTTGGACGTTTTGCGGGATCCAGCGATTGCAGCACTTCAAAGCCGTCCAGCGTTGGCATCTGCACATCGAGAAACAAAACGTCCGGCGTTGATGCGTTGAGCAACTTGAGGGCATCGGCGCCGTTTGTGGCTTCAATAATTTCGGCAGCGGGATTGGCCTGTTTCACCAACAGCGCCAATCGTTCTCGTGCCAGCGGTTCGTCGTCAGCAATCAAAACGCGCATGGAAAACCTCGGCGATGGAATTTCATGCTGCACATTGCTCGTTATCGGTGACGAACGCGATAAAGCTGTGGTGATACGCTTTCAATCGTGGCGGGACGTTTGAATCCGGTGGCGAGACGGCGGCCGGTGAGACCACAGTCGCAACCGCCACCGTCGAGTCGTGTGACAAAGCGTGAATTCCAAGCCCAAATGTGGCACCTACCGGAATCAACGTTGCACACCGCTACGCATCATCCGAAATGCGCACCACCACTTTCCCAAACTGCTCACCCGTCTGCAACCGCTCAAATGCCGCGCGTCCGTTTTCCAGCTGAAATACCGAATCCACCGGCGGACGAAGTTTCCCCTCGCGCAAATGTTTCGTCATCGCATCAAACTCGGCATCGTTGCCCATCGTGCTGCCCATCAAGGTCCACTGATTCCAGAACATACGGCGCACATCCAGTTGCACCATAGGCCCCGACGTTCCGCCGCAGGTAACCAATCGTCCGCGCTTGCCCAGCGCAAACAGCGACTGCGGCCAGGTCTTTTCACCAACGGAATCGATCACCACGTTTGCACCGCGCTTGCCCGTACGCGCACGAACCTCGCGGCCAATATCCAACTCGCGATGATTAAGCAGATGATCGGCGCCCAACGCGCGCGCACGTTCAAGCTTTTCGTTTGAACCCGACGTCACCCACGCCATTGCGCCCAACAGTTTCGCAATCTGTAAACACGCGAGTGCAACACCGCCGCCAATGCCCCAGATCAACACTTCTTCGCCGGCCTTCACCTGCGCGCGCGTCAGCATCATGCGCCACGCCGTAAGCGTTGCCAACGGAAATGCTGCCGCTTCTTCAAACGGAATGGTGGCGGGAATCACGCGCACGTTTTCCATCGGCACGACAACAAATTCGGCCAGCGTGCCCGGACGATGTTCGCCGAGGATGCCGTAGGTCAGGCACAACGGTTCGTCGCCCTCGCGACAGTATTCGCACTGACAATTGCGATCCACGATACCCGGATTGACCACAACCCGATCGCCCACAGCAACGCTGGTCACGTCAGCACCAATCGCGTCGATGATACCTGCAGCGTCCGAACCGAGGATGAATCCGGGCGGCAACGTCTTCCCCGGAAGTCCGCCAAGCACGAACAGATCCAGCCGATTGAGCGCCGCAGCCACCACACGCACGCGTACATCGCGAGAGTGCTGCAGTTCGGGAACGGCAATGTCTTCACGAAAACGCAGGTGGTCGACACCACCGTGGCCATCAATGGTGAGAGCGCGCAAAGGAGTGGGGTTGAGGTCTGCGTCGGTCTATATTGGTTCATTGTAACCATCGCGCCGCACGGTGTGCGCGCTCATTTCCGGTCTTTCAGCGTCTCCTAACATGTCGTCCATCAAGGTCCCGCCGCTTGGGGAATCCATTGTCGAAGCCACGGTCTCCCGCTGGCTCAAAAA
>JBDTTO010000251.1:0-5399 GCA_039930585.1 Gemmatimonadaceae bacterium | reverse complement strand
TACGGCTGACTGACGGCGAGCCGTTCGCCTTCCAATCCGTTGGCGATCAGATCAACCTGCCAGCGCTGCTCTTCGAGACCACGTTTGACGAATTCGCCAACCGTCGGATCATCTTCAATAACAAGAACTTTCACTGTACTTACGCTCCACCCATCACGCCACCGAGGCGTGACGGCCGATGAAAACCGTATTCGCGAATCTTGCGGTACAGTGTTTTGGGAGAAATTCCCAGCAGCTCCGAGGCCCGGCCCTGGTGCCACCCAGTTCGATCAAGTACGTCCTGAATGTGCCGCCGCTCCAACTCGGTCAGCGTGAGGGGCGCCGCCGGCGTCGCGCGCGATGCGCCGCCCAGCTCCGTCCCGAGTGGCAAATCGCGTGCGGCAATGACGCCATCCGACGACAACAACACCGCGCGCTCAATCACGTTGCGTAATTCGCGCACGTTGCCGGGCCAGCGATACCGCATCAGCACCTCCAACGCTTCGTCGGACAGTCGCGGCGGTTCACTTCCACCAAACTGTTCGAGGAAATGGTCGGCCAGTGCGGCAATGTCCACCGTGCGTTCGCGCAGCGGAGGCAGCGCCACACGAATGGTGTTGATGCGATGCAGCAGATCATCGCGGAACTGGCCCGCGGCCACCATTCGCGTCAAATCTTTGTTGGTGGCGGCAACAATGCGCACGTTAACTTCGACTTTCTGCGTGCCGCCCACGCGATAGAATGATCCTGTTTCCAGCGCGCGTACGAGCTTCGCCTGCAGCTTGAGATCGAGATCTCCAATCGCATCGAGATAGAGCGTGCCCGAGGTCGCGAGTTCCAGCAAACCGAGTTTGCGTTGATCCGCGCCAGGAAATGCGCCGCGTTCAACACCAAACAGCTCCGTTTCAAGCATCTGTTCGGTCAACGCTGCACAATTCAAATCGACAAACGGACCGTCGGCGTGATCGGAATGAGTGTGCAGCAATCGCGCGACGAGATCTTTGCCTGTTCCCGATTCGCCGGTTATCAACACAGGAGACGCACTCGAAGCGACACGCTCGATCAGCCCGAGTACGGCAGTCATTGGCGCGTATTGCGTGACGAACGTTGGCATCGTGGACGCGCGCTGCAATCGCGAGTGCATCCGCGCATTGTCCCGCGTTAACACACGCTTCTCCCACGCGCGGCGCACGAGCGCTTCGATTTCCGCCATACGGTAAGGCTTGGTCAGAAAATCGTACGCGCCGGATTTCAGTGCAGAGATCGCGGTTTCGACCGTGCCGTTGCCCGTGATGATGATGATCTCGGGTGGAAACGGATCCTCGCGAACCAGACGCAGCACTTCGAGACCATCAATGCCCGGCATCATGATGTCGAGCAGCGCAACGTCAAACGGCTCCGAACGCAGTCGCTCCAGCGCTGCGTTGCCATCGCGCACAATCACCACGCTGAATCCGCGCGCCGTCAGAAACTGTTCGAGGATCGTGCCGAGGTTGGGTTCATCCTCCGCAAGCAAAACGCGAATGGCTGGTGTGACTTCCGGCGCGCGTGGTGTGCTGACGTCCTGATTTGCGCTCGCGTTTGCAGGCATGCGTCAGCCAACCAGGGGAAGCGAGACACGAAACGTCGCGCCCGGCATTTCGGGAGAAACCAGTTCAAGCAAACCGCCGTGATCGCTGATGATGCCGTACGAAATGGCGAGCCCCAATCCAGTTCCCTGTCCTCGTGACTTCGTGGTGAAAAACGGTTCGAAAATTTTTGTGTAATTGACACGTGCAACGCCCGGCCCTTCATCGCTCACTTCGAATACGCCATGCGGCGCGACGTCATCATCGTGAGGCGCACGCGTGCGAATCGTTACGCGCTGACCATCGGGCGTGGCATCAAAGGCGTTGATGACGAGCGCCATCAACACCTGCACCAGTTGATCGGTATCACCATGCACAATGATGGGATGCGCACTTTCCAGCTCACTTACGACTTTCACGCGCTTGTATTGCGGATGATGTTGCAACAAAAACAGCGCGTGCTGCACCACCGTGTTGAGATCGAGTGGCTGCCGAGCGGCAGGCTTGGTGCGCGCAAAGTCGAGCAACCCATTCACGATGCGTTTGCACCGATGCACTTCGAGATCGATGATGCGCAGCAACTCAACCGGCGGCGAGCCGGCACCCGGCGTTGCGGGCGTCACTACCGAAGGAATCAACGAGAGCGATTCTGCGCAGGCCGCGATCGTTGCCAGGGGATTGTTGATTTCATGCATCACGCCGGCCGCCAGCTGACCAATTGCCGCAAGCTTCTCTGATTGTGACGTGCGATCAATGGCGGCTTTCCATTCAGTGATGTCTTCGCCCAGCGTGATGACGTGCGTGACCGCATCATCATCAAGCCGCATTGGAATCTTTGAAATGCGAAACGTGCGCACATCCCCCGTGGCCGTGCTTTCCATCTGAAATTGCTGCAAACGTCCCGAGGCAAACACTTCGTCGAATTCGCGCTTGAGCAGCGACGCCGGCTGACGATGCAACACTTCGAAGATTGTGCGACCGATCGCATCTTCGCGCGACACACCTTGCATGCCGGTTTCGCGCTTTCGGTTCCACGCGTGAATACGATATTCGCGATCGACCACATACAGTCCGGCCGGAAACGAATCCACAACACGTTCAATAAAACGGCGCTGCTCGGCCACTTCACGTACGCGCGCCACCACTTCGGATTCCAGCACGCTCGTGTGCAACGCGCGAGCGACCGTGGCGGCCAACATATCAGCGGCAACCTTCAACACCGATTGAACTTCAATCGATGGCTGCGCCGGCAACAACAATACCAGCATTCCAACCGGCTCACCGGCGGCGAGGAGCGGCAATGAATACCGCACATCATTCGCACTCACCGCCGGCGGCACTGGCATTCCAGGCACCGAGGTCGGCGCCTCGGCTGTCAGAATGCGGCGATCAGCGGCGCGCATCAGCTCAAGCTCGACGTGAGACGCGCGAAGATATTTTCGAAGTAACGTTAACGCTGATAGCGAGCCTGCTTCGAAGTCGGTTGTTCGAGCGAGCCTGGAGGCGAGGTCAGCAATGAGCGCAAACGAATTATCAAGACTTGACGAAGCGGTCTCATCCACAGACACTACTGCCTGCGATTCCGCCAAACCCTCGATCTGACGGGCTTTTGACCGTTCTGACCCAGAATTTGCGCGAGGTGTTTTACGGGAGTCTGTAGGAGTCACACGATCAAGCTACGTCCCGGAGAGGTATCGGACAAGCTGACCGATACCAGTATTAATCACGCCGGGGTTCCGCGCGATCAATCAGTCAGTTTGGCGATTTCGTTCAGGAGTTCGGCGTTCTCCCGGTGATGCCCATTGTGGGACTCCACGAATGCCCAGCGAATTTCGCCAAACTTGTCAATCAGAAAGTAAGCGCGGTTGGCGTAGAATTTATCCGGGTTGAGGACGCCATACGCTCGCGAGGCATCCCGTTTGAAGTCCGATAGCAGGTCCACTTTCATCGAAAACGCGTTCTTGTACTCCTTAAGCGAAGGTGTGGCGTCGACACTAATGGGAAGTACCTCAACACCCTTCCCGGTGAATTGGTCAAAGTCTTCGGAAAAGGCGCATAACTCCGCCGTGCAAGTGCTTGTGAACGCCAGCGGAAAGAATGCGAGCAGCACATGCTTTTGTCCTCGAAAGGACGACAGTGTGACGTTGTCCCCTGCAGTCGAGGCGAGGGAAAAATCCGGTGCAAGCACACCTGCGTGCAACGGTTGGGCAGCGGTATCGGTCATACGAATCTCAGCGTTAGGTGAGGCAGTGTTGTCAGGGGAATCTTATCGCATGTATCCCGGCCGTTACACTGTGATAATGGGGCTGGCGCGTGCGACCGGGCATAGTATTGTAGACGCTACCACCAGGGCTTTCTTTGCAGGACTCCCATTGTGATGCAGCAACCTCAACACATGACATTGCCGATGTCCCCCGCTGAAGGCGCACTTCGCGTATTGCTCGTTGAAAACAACGATGCAGACGCGGCACGCGCACAAGCGGCGTTGGCAGCGGGTTTGGGTTCTCGCGTCGCGATTCAGCGCGCGAACAGCCTCGTCGCATCGATCCGCGTATTGATGGAAGCGGCGTTTGATGTCGCACTGGTCGAGCTTGATCTCGACGACGCAGCAGGACTCGCGACGCTTGCCGGTGTACGAGGTGCAGCGCCCACGATGCCAGTGGTTGTATACGCGCGCGCCCTTGATGAATCACTAGCCGTCCGGGCGTTGCGCGCAGGCGCGCAGGAGTGCCTCGCCCAGTGTGATACGCCCGATGAAGCGCTGCCGAGGTTGATTCGGTTTGCAGTGGAGCGTCAACGCCATCTGGCGGCACTCGAAGCCGCCCGCACTGCAGCCGCACATCGCGCGACGCACGATCCGCTGACCAAGCTCGCGAATCGCGCACTGTTCCTCGATCACCTCGAACGCGCCCTCGCGTTCGGCGCTCGCTACGCACGCAAAACCGGCATTTTGTTTGTCGATCTCGATGGCTTCAAAGGCATCAACGACACACTCGGCCACGCGCGCGGCGATCAGTTGCTGCAGCTCGTTGCCGAACGGTTGCAAGGTTGCGTTCGTCGTTCTGACTCGGTTGCGCGTTTGGGTGGCGACGAGTTTGTCGTATTGCTTCCCGATGTCACCAGCCGTCGTGACGTCGCGCACGTGCGGGACACGATTCTTTCGTGTCTCGCCGAACCTGTCGTTATCGACGGCCTGGAAGCACAAGGCATCGACGCGAGCGTAGGTGGCGCAATGTCGCCGCTGGACGGTGCCAGCGCCGAAGAGCTGCTCGATGCAGCCGATGCGGCACTGTACCGTGAGAAGTACGCGCGCCGCCGTGGTCGTATGCCAACACCCATCACGGGCGTTGCAGCCGTTGTCGGCGCCGTCGAAGCAGCTGCGGAAGTTTCGGTGCCGCATCGTCGCGAATCACGGTTGCGTTCCGCGGTTGTTGCAAACGAATTCGAAGTGCACTTCCAGCCCATGATCGATGTTGTGGGCTCCAAGATTGTTGGCGCGGAAGCACTGTTGCGTTGGCGCGATCCAGAACGTGGTTTGGTGTTGCCTGCCTCGTTCCTGCCATTGGCCGAGGACACAGGTCTTATCGTACCCATTGGTGAGACGGTGCTTCGCGTTGCATGCGCTGCGGTAACTCGCTGGCGTCGCACGCCGGCAGGCGTTGGTGTACGCGTTTCCGTCAACCTCTCGGCCGTGCAATTGCGCGAGCGCGAATTTGAACGTCGTGTTGCGCAGATTCTGCACGAAACCGGATGCCCCGCGGAAGCGTTGGTGCTCGAGCTGACGGAAAGCAGCGCGATGGTCGATGGTGATGTCGCCATCGAAACGCTGAAAGCGCTCAAATCTCTCGGCCT
>JBDTTO010000250.1:0-5411 GCA_039930585.1 Gemmatimonadaceae bacterium | reverse complement strand
CCTGCAGTTCTCCGCGTCTCCGCGTGAGTATGCAGTTTGCTGTTCCGCTGTTTTTATCTGTTTTTATCTGTTTTTATCTGTTTTTTCTTGCTCAGTTCTGCGCCTTCCAAGGCGTAATTCCGGCACGCAATCCCACAAACACGCGTCGCCCAACTCCCGGCTCGTAATAGCGACTGCGCGTCGCATTGATCACCACCGCACTCGCATACGTGCGATCAAACACATTGTCCACACCGAACGTCGGCTCAAGCGCATAACGACTGTTTGCCGGCGCACGCCCCGCACGAATGCCCAACGTCGTCCACGCTGCCGCAAACACTGATGACGCATCGTCCGCACTCACGCGTGATGCTGCATTCGCATCACTGGTGACATACCAACCGTGCGAGCGCAACGTGAGATACGCCTGCCCCTGATGCGTCGGAACACCTGGAATTGTTTTTCCCGCGTAGTTCGCCGCTCCCACTGAATAGTTCACAAAGCGAAAACGCGACAAGGTGTACGCAGCGCCCGCCTCTCCCCAGCGACCAACCACACTCAGATTGGTCTCCAGTCCTCGGCGACTTGTACGACCGGCATTACGAAACGCGCGACGCCCCGCTGCGCCCGGCACATCAAATCCGACCAGCTCATCGCGCGCACTGGCACCAAACAGCGCGGCGTCAACGCGCATGTGTGCGCCAATAATTCCCTGCATTCCCAGCTCCAGCGTGCGCGTGCGCTGCGGATTCAACTCCTGATTCAATCCGAGTTTGCCATCCGGTTGGTTGGTCAGCTCGGTAATTGTTGGCGTTTCAAACGCACTCGCCACGTTTGCATACAAGGAAATGAGCGGACGCACCCGCCACACCAGCCCTGCCATTGGACTGAGCGCGTTCATGCCACGATCGCCTGAATCGTCGCCGTTCGTTCCGGAAATGAAGTGATCCGTCAGTTCGAAACGCACGCGATCGTAACGCAGTGAAACACTGCCCAGCAACCGACGCGGAATTTCGAGTTCGTAACGGACGTACGCACCGTCGCCGTGCAGATCTTCGCCTTGATTCAACCGAATCGCGCCACGTTCTTTGCCCGCCGTTGGACAGCGCGTTGTAACCGGAACGGTAACCGCAACATCCGAACAGTTTTCGAAATTGAAGCGATCGTCGCTTTGCGTTTGCGTGTCAAATCCCGCCGTCATACGAAACGGAAGCCCGCTGATCGTAGTGGTCGTGCCAGCGCGCAAACTTCCACCGTACGTCTTTCGATCAACCGCGACAATCGCAAACGGAAGTGGATTGTCCAGCGTGCGCGATCCCATGAACAACGTACCACTGACTTCACCCGCGCCCATTCCGCGTGATGCGATGAGCGCGACTTGCGATTGCTCCACGCCTTTGCGCGAATGTTTCGTGATATTCAGCGAATCGGACAACCGCGGATTTCTCGAAAGCTCCGCAGCCGTCAACGCGCCAGGATTCTCGCCAGTCGGTGCATCGTATTTGACGCCCTGCACTTCCAGGCGCGTGTCTTTCACCGTTCCCAGCACTCGTCCAAACACGCTGGTCGCTTTTTGTCGGGAGTATTCGCGTGGGCCATCGCCTTCAGTGCGCGTTCCGCTAAACAAGTAGCCGCTTTCGCTTAACGGTCCGAACTTTTCGGGACCTGAACCTGACGCACTGACTGACGCGCGTTGCACGTTTCCGCCACCCCATCCACGAACACCCAATGCAAACGGCGCGGCGTCGGGCGCGCGCGAACGAATCGAAATCACACCGCCCGATGCATTGCCGTACAACGAAGCTGCCGTTCCGCGAATCGCTTCGACCGTGCCCGCACTCTCCAGATCCATCCAGTCAATTGGCGTTTGACCGTCAGGAAGCGTGAGCGGAATTCCATCACGCATCACGCGCACGCCGCGCACGCCAAATGCAGAACGTGCGCCGAAACCACGCACGGAAAGTCGAGGATCCTGCGAAGGATTGTTGCGCTCGGACACCTGCACGCCGGGCACTCCAAACACAAACTCACCCAGCGATGCACGACGCAATCCGGGATGAAGCGAATCAGGCGTGATTCGTGCAAGTGCAAACGGCAACTCCAACATCGAACGCGATGCGTCGCGCGTGACACTCACCGAAACGGGACGAAGCGGTTGCGCCCGCGTGCTGTCCGTTGTTTGCGCCCCCATGGTCCCGCCTGACACAGCTGGAGCAAGCGCAAGCAACGCGGCACAAACGATCGCAGTGCACGACGCATTGGCTTGGATAGTCACAGGAGAAACACGCATCCGGCTGAGGCGTTTTACGCCACCCAGCACCGGGAGCCGTCGATTCGCAAAGTTCGTCATTGCCGCGATTTAACCCGCGTGAATGCAGGACGCAAATTGACACCGTAAAACCTTCGAAAAAGATCCAATGCGCGCGCTGCGATCTGAATAAGAAAAGTCATTCACCTGGTCGAAACGACCGAGCTCGTCTTCATGTGCGTGGTTCTTCGCGTATCCGCGAACAAAAATCCTGAATTTGGGATCTTCTCCCTACGTTTTTCACGCGGCGCGCGAAGAGCTGCGCGCGCGCCAGCGGAGTTTCTCGCAGCGATGAGACTCTATCTGTTGGTTTTGTGCGGCTTTGTTTCGATTTTCAGCTTGACGTTCCAATAGGCCGGTTGAGAGCCCATATTCGGCAGAACATGAATTCCTGTCGATGAACACCAAACTCTGCCTGCACCGGAACCACCGGTGGTAGTCACGCCCCTCGAAGTTGTCGGCGCGCTCGTCATTGGCGGGGCGCTCGGACTATTGGGCGGTGGAGGCTCGATTCTCACCGTGCCCGTGTTTGTGTACGCCGCGGGGCTCGACCCCAAGATGGCCGTCGCCGCATCATTGCCCGTGGTGGCCCTCACAAGCGCGTCAGGCGCCATTGCGCACTGGACGAAGGGAAATGTGCAGGTGCGCACCGCGTTGATTTACGGAGCCACTGCGGCCGTTGGATCATTTGCTGCTGCGCGTTTCGCTTCTTTCATCTCGGGGCCGACACAACTCATATTGCTCGCGCTTGTCATGCTTGTGGCAGCATATCGCATGGCCGTCAGCAAAACACTGACGAGCGCGAGTGAAATCAGCGACAAGCCAATCGCGTTCACCACACTCATACCGGTCGCACTGCTGGTCGGTGCGTTGACCGGAATCGTTGGAGTCGGCGGCGGCTTTCTGATCGTGCCAACGCTGGTCATCATCTGCCATCTCCCCATGCGTGTCGCTGTAGGAACGTCGTTGATGGTGATCGCGATGAACGCGGCATCGGGCACAGCTGGGTACGCTGGTCAGGTTCCTATTCCCTGGTCTATCGTGCTGGTATTTTCATCAGTAGCGATTGTCGGCTCACTGCTTGCGAGCCGGTTCAGCTCGCGTTTGCCGCAGGTGGCGTTGCGGAAAGGATTCGGCGTGTTGCTGGTCGGGCTGGCAATCCTGATTCTCGTGCAGAACCGACACACGTTTGCCAACTGGACTTCCTCGTGACTTCCTCACTGGTTTCGGAAACATAAAGTGTTTTTCAAACAGTTTTACGATACGTCACTCGCACAGGCCAGTTACATGATCGGTTGCCAGCAAACCGGCGAAGCGATTGTCATCGATCCTGCACGCGACGTAGATGCGTACATTCGCACGGCCGCGCAGGAAGGCTTTCGTATCATCAACGTGACTGAAACACACATTCACGCAGACTTCGTTTCGGGATCGCGCGAACTGTCCTCACTGACGGGCGCACGCATTCTACTCTCGGCCGAGGGGGGCGAAGATTGGCAATACACCTACGCCGCCGCCGACAACGCATTGTTGCTGCACGACGGTGATGTGTTCATGGTGGGCAACATCAAGTTCGATGTCGTGCACACACCCGGTCACACGCCTGAACATCTGTCATTCGTTGTGAGTGATACACCAGCGGCCGCAGGCGCGATGGGAATTCTCACCGGTGATTTTGTGTTCGTTGGGGATGTAGGCCGCCCGGACTTACTGGAGAAAGCCGCCAAAATCGCGGGCACGATGGAATCCAGCGCGCGTACGCTGTTTGCGTCGCTCCAACGTTTTCGTGCGTTGCCGGATCATCTGCAAGTGTGGCCCGGACACGGTGCCGGTTCCGCCTGTGGCAAGGCCCTGGGGGCCGTTCCTTCCAGCACTGTCGGATACGAAAAGCTCGCGAATTGGGCGCTCAATATTTCGAACGAACAAACATTTGTTGATAGCGTGCTGGACGGGCAACCCGATCCGCCAACGTACTTCGCACGCATGAAGCATGTGAACAAGGAAGGACCACGCGTCCTGCGTGGTATTCAAACACCTGCAAAGTTGCCGGCATCAGCAATCCACTCGCTCGCCGACAAACGCGCATTGGTTATCGATACGCGCGCGTCCTCGTCGTTCGCGCAGGGACACGTACCACGTACGCTCAACATTCCGTACACCAAGAGCTTCTCAACATGGGCGGGATGGTTGCTCGACCCAAACGTGGACATTGCGCTCATTGTAAATGCGGATGAGCACGATCTCTCACCAACGGTATTGTCTCGCGCAGTGCGGGATCTTGCGGCGGTAGGATTTGATCGCGTCACCGGCTGGCTCGACCAACACGCACTGCAAGCCTGGACGGATGCCGGCCAGTCACTGGCTACTGTTCCGCAGATTTCCGTTGTCGAGTTGGCCGACGAACTGCGTGTGCAAGGCGCGCCGTCGTCGCTCGCTGAAACGATGGTTATTGACGTTCGAAACGACGACGAATGGTCACACGGACACATCATCGGCGCGCAACACATCGCACTTGGCCATCTGCCAACCGGATTTTCTGCGTCGCCGGATACTTTGATGGTGGTGCATTGCCAATCCGGCGCGCGCTCATCAATTGCGGCCAGTCTCTTGATGCGAGAAGGTTACACAAACGTTCGCAACCTGACTGGCGGCTTCACTGCATGGGAAGAAAACAAGCAACCGGTGAAGCACGAATAGTCGTTGCACTGATCGAGGTCTTTTGCGCGGATGGTTTCATTCGCGCGTTAATACATTCGACATGTAACCGATAGGTTGGCGCCATGTGTCCGTTATCCAGCACTCATGCGCTACTCACGAATGATTCACGTTCGCATCACGATGTGTTCATGACATGCCCGTACGGTGATGGTGAAAGCAGTTCGCTTCTTTTCACATCACCGGAGGCCGTATGTCTCTCCATCTTATTGAATCCACAAAACTTCAAACTGTAGCAAATCGGAAACGTGGCGGTACGACAGCCAGTGTCGTGCTGCACTCAGTGTTGGTTATTGGCGTGTTTACAGTGGCCTCGGCCGCGCCTGCTCCGGATGACGATCCGAAAACGCAAACCGTTGTGTACGTCGCGCCAACACCACCGCCAACGCCACCGCCAATTCCAAAGCAA
>JBDTTO010000249.1:0-5421 GCA_039930585.1 Gemmatimonadaceae bacterium | reverse complement strand
TTGAGCTTTGCCACTCGGCAATCCTCCCTTTGGACTAGGACGCCCCCCGCAGTGCCGTTCCGCAGGAGGAGGGTGGCGGCACCCGTAAGTCAGGGCCGCTAGAGCCTCATAAGATAGGCGGGCCCGGTGGGCGAGGCAAGCGCGCCCGGCGATTGATTCGTGAGCTACTGCCGATCATGGGGCCAATCAATGGGGTCAGAGTCGCCGAAAAATGGTACTGATCAATCAAAGGGTCAGACTCTTTGATCGCGTCAAATGCCCGGCTCATTCGGAACTGGCGAGAACGGGCTTCTTCGATCAACGACTCTGACCCCCTGATGTCCGGCAAGAACTGCCGCGCGCATCCTTCGACGAGACCTCTCGATTGATCGGCCGAAATCGTACCGATTTTCTCCGACTCTGACCCCATTGATCGGTTGAAAAATGCCCCGCACCCCCCAACCTTCCGCTCATGTGCGGACGCTTTGGACTCGGTAACCCCGAACGACTCGATCTGTTGATGCGCCGGCTCTCATTTCCGGCGCTGCTTGGCGTGTCGCCACGCTTCAATATCACGCCGTCTGCGGCGGTGCCGATTCTGCTCAATCTCGATGGAGCACACGCCACGTGGATGGCGCAGTGGGGATTGGTGCCGGGTTGGGCGAAAGACAAAACAGTTGGCAACAAACTCGCGATGGCGCGCGGCGAAACTGCCAACGAAAAACCATCGTTTCGCGAAGCCATCAAGCGTCGGCGCGCGCTTATGCCGGCCGATCTGTTCTACGAATGGCAACCAAATCCGAACGGCAAAGGCACTGTGCCCTGGTGCGTGCGCAGGCGCGACGACGAACCGTTTCTGATGGGCGCCATGTGGGAGCAATGGACATCACGCGATGAACCAAACGTCGCGCCGCTACTCACGTGCTGCGTGATCACCACGGACGCGAACGATGCGTTGCGTCCGATTCAGGATCGCATGCCGTTGCTGATTGACGAAGCCGATTGTGAACGCTGGCTCGATCCCAATACGTCATCCGATGATGTCCAAAGTTTCATGGTGCCGCGCGCCGCGGATGATTTGCGATCATTTCGCGTGTCCAGTTGGGTGAACAGCCCATCGCATGACGATGCACGTTGCATTCAACCGTTGGCTGACGGCGAAGAGGACATTGAATTCGAAAGCAAAACAAAGGAAAAACGCCCACGGAAATCCGCGAGCGTTGATCAACTGGATGTTTTTGGATAACAGAAAATACTACGGCTTGTGCGGCCGCCCGAGCGTGAATTTCGTGAGCCACAAACTCAGAGTCCCCACGGGCAATTCCGACTCAAGTTTCACAACCATTCGTACTGAATCATCGGTCACCCACACCTGCGATTTACCTTCTGCGAATAAACCACCCGCCTTGATCTCAGGCTTGAGCACCAGCGTCTTGAACGTTCCGGCTGGAGTGGTGACGGTTTCGCGACGAAGCACTTCGATCTTTACGGGATTTTTTTCAGGCTTGTAGTACCGCTGAAACGAACACTTCTGACCCACTTCGAGCGGAACGCTGCGCACGAAGTAGAGAAATGAACCATCATCAAGCGGATCGGAAACAGTCACACGTTCTTCGAGCGCGTCTTCCTTGTACATGCCGCGCTCTGGAAAAATTTCAATGTGCTGAACCTTCTTGGTGCCCGTATAGCGCTGATCCTGAAAAAAGCGCAACGAATTCAATGTCGAGACATCAAACCAACTTTCCAGTTGAATGTTCACGCCTATCACCAGAATGACCTGACCCTTCACCGTGAATACCGTGTGCCAAGCGGGCTTGCCGCGCACGTTGGTGATTTCCTTCACCTCCATTGTGCCGGTGCCCTTCTTGCCGCCCAGATACTTCACGTCGTATTCCATCCGTTCGCCCACACCAAACGGAATCGTTAACGCGGGAGACTTCGCCGCGCACGTCGTTTGATCGGCCGATGGCTGTACCTCGGCCAGCGAACTGCTCTGGAGACCGCTTTGTGCGTGCACGGCATTGCCGAGAACGGGAGCGGACAACGCTAGTGCAGCTTGCATTATGACCAGCGCAACGGCTGACCGAACAACAGCAGGAAGTCTCAACATGGAAGCGGGGCGGGGGCGCATCATCGCGCTGTGATCAACTGGGTGCTGACTGACAGCGCTCGTGACTATTCGCACAATCGTACCCGAGACACACGAAAAGGGGCCGACCCTGCATCACGAACGCATTTACACGTTAAAGCGGAACAACAACACGTCGCCGTCCTGCACGACGTACTCTTTGCCTTCTGAACGCACGACGCCTTTTTCTTTCGCGCCCTTCCATCCACCAAGGGTCACAAAATCGTTGTACGACACCGTTTCGCCGCGAATAAAACCGCGCTCGAAATCAGTGTGAATGACGCCCGCGGCCACTGGAGCAGTGTCACCCTTGTGAATGGTCCACGCGCGAACTTCCTGCTCACCGGCCGTGAAATACGTCTGCAGTCCCATCAGGTGATAGCCGGCACGAATGAGCCGATCGAGTCCAGCGGACTCAATACCAAGCGACGAAAGAAATTCACCACGTTCTTCGGCAGACAGCTCTGCCAACTCCGCTTCGATCTTCGCCGAAAACGGCACGATCTCCGCATGCTCGCCTGCGACGGCTGCGCGCAACGCAGTGAGATGTTTGCCTTCGTCACCGGCCAGTTCGGCCTCGGTGCAGTTGGCTGCGTACACAACCGGTTTGGCCGTGAGCAACTGCAATCCCGAAAGCTTCGCCAGGTCTTCCGATGACAAGCCTGCGCGCCAGATAGGAGTTCCCTCCGACAGCGCAGCATTGGCGTGCTCGAGCGCCGGCAATTCCGCGAGCGCATCCTTGTCGTTGGATTTCGCTGAACGCTTTACTTTGTCGAGACGTTTTTCGACGACCGCCAAGTCGGAAAGCGCGAGTTCGAGTTCGATGATTTCCTTGTCGCGCGCCGGGTCGGGCTGCCCCATCACGTGCGTGACATCAGGATCTTCGAAGCAACGAATGACGTGAACGATGGCGTCCGTTTCGCGAATGTTCTGCAGAAACTTGTTGCCGAGTCCTTCGCCGCTGGCGGCGCCTTTCACCAATCCCGCGATGTCAACGAACTGCACGACGGCCGGGAGTGTGCGCTTTGGTTGCACAACGGCCGCCAATCCGGCCAGGCGTGCATCGGGGACTTCAACCATTCCGACGTTGGGTTCAACGGTGCAGAACGGATAGTTCGCAGCTTCGGCTTTCGCGGCCGTGAGCGCGTTAAAGAGCGTGGATTTACCGACGTTTGGAAGACCAACGATGCCAAGCTTGAGCATGTTTTTACTGAACGGTGGAGAGCGGAATCCGTGCGTGTTGCCGACGTATGTCGTGCTGGATCCACTCGTGCCTTTCCGCAGCGTGCAGCCACAGTGCAAGGCATTCCCGCAATATAGCCACATACGAGAGCGGGGGACGAAGCCTGAGCCTCGTCCCCCGCAACTAAACCGCTCTCAGAATTGGCCGGTATCGGTCAATCGGACTATTCGTGTCAGACTAGCGCTGCTGATATCCGGCCATCGCGCTTTCGGCAACGGGGACTCGCACCGGCTGCGCGTGTCCTTCGCCCAATGCGGGTTGCTGCGTCATGAGCTGCGTCACAAAGCGCTGACCCTCGGAGATGCGCTCGACTTCGACCGCGATCGCGTCGACCGCCTGCTCAACGCGTTCCATGCGCATGTCGGATTCGCGTGATGACGCCGGTACCGCAGTGCGGCTGCCACGCTTCCAGATGTTGCGTGCAAACGCGATGGCGATTGGGCTCATAACGAACAACATGAAGCACACTCCGATAGCTGTTCCATCGACGTCATTCATTCTTATTGGCCACCCGGGTGCGCCCGTTGAAGTGTTGTTGTCGTTGTTGCCACCCAGTGTACTCGCCTGCGCAAGCATCTGGCCGTTAATCGCGATGTCCTGTTCGATCTGCACGACGCGTGTACTCAAAGCATCGAATTGCTGTTGCAGCCCTGCTTTGCTTGCTGAGGACGCGCGACGAATGTCTCTGAGGAGGCCGTCGCGCCTGCTGGTCGCGGAATTCAGTTGACGTGACAGCTCACTGCCTTTCGCGCGCAGTTGGTCGTAAGAAAGCGTGTTGGCCAGCGGCGTTGACACGCCTGATACCGGGGCCACCTGCGGCAACGTTGGCAGCGTCGGTGCCTGAGGCGGTGCTGGCGGTGCAGGAGGGGTTTGCATGAAGAGCCTTACGGGGTGCGCCTGGGGAATGTTCCACGTCAACTGCAAGCTACCGCCCGTACGTACTCACGGCTTTGGTTGGTCCGTCGGTGATCCACATCTCGACGGCGGTCACGATGCGCGGAAAAAGCGCTTCAACAGTGTTGCGTTCGTCTCTCGGCATTGTGTGCAATACAAAGTCCGCCAGGTCGCCAATGCTGCGCTGCTCATCAGCAGGGCGGATACCAACGCGAAGACGACTGTATTGCGCCGTCTTGAGCTGCGCCTCAATGCTTTTGAGGCCGTTGTGACCACCAGCGCTGCCAAACGCGCGCAGACGAAACTCACCCACAGGCACCGCCACTTCGTCGACAACGGCCAATACATCGGTTGATGCATTGAAGCCTTCGCGACGCTGCATTGGTTTCAATGCCTGTCCGCTGAGATTCATGTACGTTTGCGGTTTTATCAATCGCACTTTCTTGGTGCCGACCAATCCCGTGGTTGTGAAGCTGTCGCCGTCACGACGCCAGGCGTCGAAGTGCCAGACGCTTGCGAGGTGTTCAACGACCCACCAACCGACGTTGTGACGAGTCGCTTCGTATTCGCGACCGGGATTGCCTAATCCGAGAATGGCTTTCATGCGAGGTAAATGCGAAGGGCGCGGAACGCGCCATCGTGGAGTGACCACAACCGGTGCGTTCCGCGCCCTGGCAATGCGAATATGTGTTGCTTACTTCTTGTCGTCTTCAGCCTTCTTCTGACGCAGCACTTCCGGTTCCGGTGCGGCAGCTTCAGCCGTCGGTTCCTGTGCCTGCTTCGGCTGCTGCACCACGCAAACCGTAAGCGTTCCTTCGTCAGCGACCTTGATACCGGCCGGCAACTTGAGGTCGGACACGTGCAGCGACTGACCAACTTTCAACGCTGAAATGTCAACGTCGATGTGGTTCGGGATTGATGACGGGTCAACTTCGATCAGCAATTCGTGCATGATCTGATCGAGGATACCGCCTTCGTTACGCACGCCGTCGGACGTACCGACGTAAACGATTGGGCAGCGCACTTCGACCGTTTCACCGGCAACCAGTTCCTGGAAATCGATGTGCAGGATGTTGCGCTTGAACGGATGGCGCTGGATCTCACGAATGAGTGTGCGCGCAACCGAGTTGTTCAGATTGAGTTCAATAACCGTGCTGGCGGCTGCGATGTGCATGAG
>JBDTTO010000248.1:0-5442 GCA_039930585.1 Gemmatimonadaceae bacterium | reverse complement strand
AATATTTCCAGCTGCTGCGCATAGTCGTTGAACATGAAGCCGGTGTAGTGCATGCCGTGCATTGTGACAACCATGGCAACGTCTCGCATCCACGCCGGAACATCCGTGCGCGCTTCCCACGTTGGCAACTTGAACGCACTCTCGATGTGCGCCATGTGTACGGCCATCGCATCTTCAAACGTGGCCGCGTGCCCGATTTTCCAGGTAGGCACAACCACGCGTAAATCATTGCGCCACGCGTCGTGTTCGTACGCCACTTCAACTCGATACGCTTTCTCGCCACTCTGAAAGTAGTAGCGCTTGGGGCGTACTTTGTTGTCCAGCGTGGTGAAGTACATGAAGTCACTGTCGGCCACCTGCACAACCGCAACCGGCGTGTTCATGCTTTGCGGCGTGCCGGCACCGTGCAAGTCGCCCGCGCCAAACGTGTAGCCGCTCAACAGATCATTGTCGTTGAGATCAGTGAGCGCGCCGCCACCAATCGACACTTTGCCACGTGGCACATCGCGAACAACCGTCGTGACATTCTTGATGGGCTTCGGCATTTCCACCGTGATATCCCATTCGGTGTTACGGCCAGTCTTTCTGAATGTCGCCGTAAGTTTGCCCGCAACCTTTTCCTGACCACCCGCCCACACAAAACTGTCGCACGTGAGTTGCAGTGCGTCACCGGTGCCCGTCGCCTTCATGCGCGAGCGATCAAGACTGTACGTGTTTTCGTCGGTGAATATCAGAAATCCAAAACGATGATCACCGAACACCACAGCGGGCTCTGGAAAATCAAAGCTGAATTTCATGAACGAGCGTCCGCGCGGCGGAATAAACACTTCGCTCGTTGAATACAGTTCGACAATGTCTCCGGGCGCGTACATCTCTCGCACGGGCAACACTTCAGGAATTGCTTTTGGAATTTCCGGCGTCAGCAACGGCGAAACATCAGGCAACGGTGGCACCATCGCGCCGGCACCAACCGCACCAACAGTTTTGATCCAGTCCCGACGCGAAAACTCACTCATGCACCGCTCTCCCGGGTTGTCTCCCACATCCGAAATCCGCCTTTGAACGCGTTGGCGTTGTCGCCTAATCTGCCACGTGGCGGCAAACTTGTCAGCTCTTTCGAATTGCCGCCGCCAAGCACGACGTAATCGCACACAAACGCGTCGCACAAATCTTCGGCAATCCGGTGGACGCGACGTTGCCAGCGCTCCTGCCCCGCGCGTTTGAGCCCCTTCGCGCCAATGTATTCCTCATACGTGCGCTGCTTGTACGACAGATGTCCGATCTCAAGCGAAATCGCATTTCCGTTGTCCACCATCGCGGTGCCCATGCCTGTTCCCAAACCGATAAAGAACATGCGCCCTTCAGTGTAACTGCCAAGCGCCTGCATGGTCGCATCGTTTGAAATGCGAACGGGTCGGCCAAACGCCTCTGCAAAATTGAACCCCGTCCACCCAGCACCAAGGTTAACGGGTTCATGCAGAATGCTCCCGCGCACAACCGGTGCCGGAAATCCGATTGCGATTAGTGCATAGTCCCAATCCGCAGTCGCCTGCTTCACGCCTGCCACCATCTCTTGCGGTGTCAGCTTACTGCCCGATGCAAACTTTGTCGTGGACGTCTGTCCCGTCATCAACATCTTGACGTTGGTTCCGCCAATGTCGATCACCAACACCTTTGGTGGTTCTACAATCGGCGGAACGGCCGCTGCGACCATCGCTCCAATAAGATTGATCGTTTTTTTCATTGCGGATTGTTCCAACCTCCCACGTTGCGCGTCAAACGATCGGCCGACTCCGGCCCCCATGAACCTTTCTCGTACGGATCCGGGATGACGGGATCATCCAGCAACGGATCGACAAGTCTCCACGCGGCTTCAACCGCGTCCTGCCGCGCAAACAACGTTGCATCGCCGTGCATCGCATCACCAAGCAAACGTTCGTACGCGTCCATCTCGTCCGCTTCATGATGCTTGACGACGGACAGTTCGGAAAATTGTCCAGCCATCCCTTCGCCAACACGTTTGGTGCTCGCGCCCAGCGCAATCACGACTTCCGGACCAAGACGAAAGCGCACGTAATTGCCCATGGCCGGCGACGATTCATGAAACACGGTTTGCGGCGGCGTTTTGTATTCCACCACAACTTCGGTTGCCGTCTTCTCCATCGACTTGCCGGCGCGAATGTAAAACGGCACGTCGGCCCAGCGCCACGAATCGATGAACAGTTGCAACGCCGCAAACGTTGGCACCTTTGAATCCGCCGCAACGCCTTCTTCTTTCTTGTAGTCCGCAAACTGGCCAAGCACCATGTGTTCGCGACTCATTGGCCGAATGCTGCGCATGACTTTCGCCTGTTCATCACGCAACGCTTCGTTGTACGAACTTGACGGCGGTTCCATCGCGAGAAAGCCAACAATCTGCAGCAGGTGATTCTGAATGACATCGCGAATTACGCCAACTTCCTCGTAAAACTTGCCACGCCCCTCAACACCAAACTGTTCGGCCATGGTGATCTGCACATTCTCGACATACTGCCGATTCCACGTCGGCTCGAGAAACGCATTCGCAAATCGAAAGTAGAGCAGATTCTGAACGGCCTCTTTGCCCAGGTAGTGGTCAATGCGAAAGATGCGCGACTCATCAAAACGTGTGAGCAACGTCGTATTCAACTCTTTCGCCGACGCGAGATCACGCCCGAACGGCTTCTCCAGCACTACACGCGCATTGCTGGTGCACGAGGCCTCGCCTAATCCCTTTACAACATCACCAAACAGTGACGGCGGAATCGCAAGATAGTGTAGAGGACGTTTCGCTTCACCCAGTGCGATGCGAATGTGGTTGTACGTATCTGACGCACGGTAGTCGCCTTGCACATACGAAATCGCCGTAGCAAGAATTGCAAACGCGTTTTCATCAATCTGCTTGACGTGTTCGCTCACACTCTTGCGCGCGCGTTCAATCAACTGCTCAACCGTCCACGCTGACGCCGCCACACCAATCACAGGCACGTCCAACACACCTCGGCGCGCCATGTTGTACAACGCGGGAAAAATCTTCTTGTACGCGAGATCGCCTGTAATGCCAAAAAACACGAGCGCATCCGAACGGTCGCCGGACGATTCATTCAAACGCGCAATGCCGTGCTCCATAGTCACGGCGCGCGCATCGATGGGAGTGGGCATGGTCACGTTTTCGGTTTCTCCGTCTGCGAGGCGTCGGTATGCGGTTTTTCCGAATGTCCACCAAACTGAAAGCGCAGCGCCGACAGCAACTTGTTTGCAAAGTTTGACTCGCCGCGCGATTCAAATCGATCAAACAACGACGCCGACAACACATGCACCGGCACCGCTAAATCATTCGCGGCCGCCAATGCCCAGCGTCCTTCACCTGAATCCGAAACGCGACCGCTGAACGAATCGAGATTCGCGCCACCAGTGAGCGCCTTCGCACTCAAATCCAACAACCACGACGGAATCACACTGCCCCTCCTCCACAACTCGGCGATTTCGCCAATGTCAAAATCGTACTGATAGTGTTCGGGATTTCTGAGTGGCGTTGTTTCCGCATCAACTTCGTGTGAACGATTGCCTGCGTTTGCATGTGCGAGAATGTTGAAACCTTCTGCATACGCCGCCATCATGCCGTACTCAATGGCGTTGTGTACCATCTTCACAAAATGTCCCGCACCTGCAGGCCCGCAGTGCAGATATCCATCCTGCGCAGTCCCGCCCGCGTTCGTTCGGCCTTCAGTTGGCGGCACTGATGATTCACCTGGCGCCAACGTTTCAAAAATGGGTTGCAGACGATCAACGACTTCTTTTTCGCCGCCAATCATCAGGCAGTAGCCGCGCTCCAGTCCAAACACGCCGCCGCTAACGCCGCAGTCGATGTAATGCAGCCCTTTCTCGCGCAATCGCGCCGCGCGGACGATGTCATCCTGAAAAAACGAATTGCCGCCATCAATAATCGTGTCGCCGGGCGAAAGCAGCGGAACGAGTCCGTCTATCGCTTTATCGACTATGGCGGCCGGCACCATCAGCCAGATCACGCGCGGCGTCGCCAGCGATTGCACAAATTCCGCCTCAGACTTCGCGCCAATCGCGCCGTCGGCCACCAGGGCATCAACCGCGGCGGTGTTGCGATCATATGCGGCGCAGTGGTGTTTACCCTTCATGAGCCGTCGCACCATGTTGGCGCCCATCCGGCCCAGCCCGATCATGCCTATTTCCATTCACCCCTCCTGAAACGTTCGTCTCTCGAAGTTTGCATGCGTTAGCTTGAGACAGGCGGGGCTGTCTTCTTCAACAATCTACTGATCGTGACGCGTCCGGAACGTTTGGAAATTGGCACGCGCGAAGCGATCGCGTTGGATGTTGCCGAGCGGTTAACTGCACTCGCGGTGGAGGCAGTGGCGGCTCGGGGAATCTTTACTATCGCAATCCCGGGTGGTTCCGTGGCCGATGCGTGTTTGCCAGTCTTGGCAAACGCCGCGTTGCCTTGGGCGTCCGTACACATTTTCTGGGTTGATGAACGTGCGGTGCCGGTCACACATCGCGATTCCAACGCGGGCCAGGCCTTCGCGCTGTGGAAAGGTTCGCGATTGGCGGCCGAAGCGCAAATTCATGTGATGCCCGCCTATCTGCCGGGGCTTGAACGCGCGGCAACTCAGTATTCGACCGAGATCACATCGGTGGTGGGGTTTCCCGCGGAGTTCGATGTGGTACTGATCGGCGTTGGCGAGGACGGACACGTCGCGTCGCTGTTTCCGCACCACCGCGAACTTTCGCGCACCGACGTTTCGGCACTGGCCGTCTCCGATTCGCCAAAACAACCTGCGCGGAGACTCACCGTGTCGCTTGGCGTGCTTACGGGCGCGCGCGACACGTTTATCGTGGCGTTTGGTTCAGGAAAAGCGCGTGCGATACGTTCTGCGCTCGAGGTCCGCAATTCACCGTTGCCGGTCGCTCAGGTGGTGCAACGTGGCAATCGTGTACACGTGTTGTTGGATGCCGAGGCGGCGAGTGCACTGGACAAAACCGTCAATACAGCAAAGTGACGCAATGAAGTTCGCAGCGCACTGAAAGTATTTTCGGTGCGCTGCGCGAATCGCGATTCGGATCACACAACAACCCGCGTAACACACCCACTCGGCTATACCTTACCGCACTGCATGGCTGCCACCATCGATCACCTGCGCGTGGAGCACGTTGTTCATGTGACGCAAGCATTCACCGATGCGCGCGGTGTGAAGCATGAAGTTGGTGAATCGGGATTGATTACCAATCTCGCGTTCAGCACGGTGAGTGACGACGTCAGCATCACGTGGAAGCGCGGCGACAGTACTGAGACGATGTACTTCAATCTCAGAAGTCCCGCCGGCCCGGGTAACGGCCGAATGAAACAATACTTCGAGCTTGGCGAATATCTGCCTGAGCCTCCCGAAG
>JBDTTO010000247.1:0-5457 GCA_039930585.1 Gemmatimonadaceae bacterium | reverse complement strand
CCAGCATGGACGCGACCTGTTGGTCGATTGCGCCAATGTCCTTCGTGCCGGGCGCGCCCTTCGCTGCGTCGGCGCCAAGTTCAATAGCGTAAATCGTGGCGGCCTGCGGATCGGCGGCGTACAAAACACCATTGGGTCCAAAGGCCAGGGTGCCAATGGATTGCATGGCTGGACCCGTGGCCGAAACGACTTTGGTGTTGATCGCATTGGGAACAGCAGCGGTCAGCGCTGCCACTGAGAGCAGGGCACCAGCTTTGATCGCGAATCCTGGTCGCATCAGAAACCTCCGAAATGCCATTTGGGGCGAAACGTCAGGCGGGAACGGGACGGGCTAAACAGACGGCAATTCTGCTCGGCGCGCAATGCCAAACCGTGAGCCCGGCAGGGCAAGTGGAGCGCGTATTTATACGGAGCTCTCCGGAAGTCCGAACTATTTAGCCTTCGCCCGTGGGTCCATGGCAGTTGCATGACAGACATGAACCGCGTCCATACACGTGGTGTATCGCTTGACAGATTTCACCGCGACCTCATTTCGCGCCTCGGAGCGCACGGATCCTTTGTCGTTGTCCAACGTCGTACCTGAACTGCCGTTGTCAGAATTACCGCTGGTTTCGGTTGTTATTCCGGCCTTTAACGCCTCACGCTACCTGGGCGCGGCCATCGAGTCTGTCCTCGCTCAATCACTTCGCAATCTGGAAGTCATCGTGGTGGACGACGGCTCCAGCGACGATACCGCAGCCGAAGCGAGGCGCTACGCAGCCCTCGACCCACGCGTCCGGGTTCATGTACGAAGCGAGCCCTCCGGCAAGCCCGCCATCGCGCGCAACGACGGCATCCGTCTCGCACGGGGCACCATGATCGCTCTGCTGGACGCCGACGACATCGCGGTGCCAACCCGCTTCGAAGACGAACTCCAGGCAATGCTGGCAAACAACGCGGGCGTGGCGTTTGCCGATTTTCACAAGTTCGAAGGCGCACCTCCCCAGTCGTCGCTGGGGCTCGGATTTCTGGAAGACGCCCAATTCGTACCGCGCGCATCACTGCATTTGCAGCGCACGAATGTGCAGGACGTGTTCTTGTGTCGCGCCGGATTTGTCGAGTACATGCTCGCGGACGCAATCGCCGTCAACGTGCAAACGGTCATGTTTCGCCGAGATCTGCTTGGGGAGAATGAGCAGTGGTTTGATGAGTCATATGTTGGCGGCGAAGACGTTGACTTGTTCTTTCGTCTCGCCAAACGCACCACGTTGGTTTTCATCAACGCCGTGCACGCGTGGATGCGTGTCCACCCAATGAGTCTCACTGCTCGCGAAACTTTGCAGTGTATGGCCGATGCTGCCGAAGTTCGCCGAATCAATCTTGGTCGGCTGCAACCGTTACTCGACGATCGTCAGGTTGATCGCGCGCGGGCCACCGTTGCCGAATGGTTTCTGGCGGTCGGCTATTCGCAGTGGCGCGGCGGAAATCGTGCGGATGCGCGCGCGGCATTTACCACTGCGTGGAATCTGCATCCAACAACAAAAGCATTACTCAGTTACGCGAGAGCGTTTCTCCCGCACTGGCCGTCCGTAGGACGACTCAAGACGGCGTAGCAGGCAACGTTGGTTGTACGGCGCGCTTATACAAATCACGATACTGCGCGCTGATATGTTCGGCGGTAAATAGTGCGTTCACCTGGCCGGCGCCCGCTGCAGCAAGAGTGTTGCGATAGTCGGAATCATTGAGCAGCTGCAGCAACGCGCGAGCAAGCAGCTCGGGGTTGTCGGGCAGCACCAGCAGACCGGTTTCTCCGTGTTTAACGACCTCCGGAATACCGCCCGTATCACTCGCGACGACAGCTGCGCCACACAATTGTCCCTCGAGAATGACGACGCCCAATGCTTCAGTGCGACTGGGAACCGCCAGAATACGCGCGCGCCGATACAGAGTTGGGAGCTGAGCCCGGGTCTGACGTCCAACAAAATTGATCGCGTGACTGATCCCCAGACTGTTCGCAAGTACAGGTAGTTCGTCGGCCAGTGGACCATGTCCGGCAATCACCAGTCGCGCCTCGGGTGCTTCAACCAGCACCAACGCCCATGCGCGAATGAGAACGTCCACGCCTTTCAGTGCAACCAGATTTCCCACGAACAACACGTCGAGATCGCGCGATTCGGGAACGGGTGCGACCGCGGCCGCATCGATGAACGAGGGTGGCACTGCGTTGTGTATGACAAAGGTGCGACTCGCGGTTTCCGGAACCTTCGCAACTACCGTCTGACGGAGCGCTTCCGAGACCGTCGTAACCGCGTACGAGTCCATCATGCGTTTTCGGGTGACGTCGCGCGTGCGCGTGTCATTCATGTTCACGTTGATGTCGCTGCCATGAAATGTCGACACCATCGGAATACGCCAACGCGTACACAGATTGGCCAGCAATTCAAATTCGGGCGCGGCATAGTGAAAATGGACGACACATCCGCGTCCATCGGTGGGCAGCAAAGCTTTCAATGCGCGCGTCGCGAGCATGTTGCGGACGGAAGCGCCAACTTTTGAAACCAGCCCTGAAGCCTGGGTCAAATCGCGAAGGCACACGGCCACAATCTCTTCGCCACTGCCTCCCCGACGAATCTGCGGACGCCAACCGTCGGGCATCACCTGAATGACGGCGCAGGGCACTCCCGCATCCATCAGCGAGCGTACCAGCGATTCGGTCACAACCGCGACGCCGCCCTCGTTTCCGCCATACCACAGCGTGACAACGATAACTTTTGGTTCTGCGGCGGCGGTTGGCGGTGTCATGTCAACAGCCAATCTGCCCGGTGTTCAATGGCCGTCGCAACGGCGTGACGTTGATATTTGCCAATCGTTTGCAGTTCGCGAGGGACAGCATCACGCCTGACCGACGCCTCGCTAAGTTGAAGGTCGCGAACACCCGAGGCAATTTGCAGCTCGCCAATACCGGCGATTGAGTCCCCATCGGATCAGCGAATTTTGAAACTCCTTCACGTTGTTGGCGCCCGACCAAACTTTCCAAAACTTGCACCCGTCTACCGGGCAGGTCGAAGCGCGGGCGTTGATCAGGTTGTCGTACACACTGGCCAGCACTACGACGAATTGATGTCCGAGGGGTTTTTTCGTGACCTCGCAATCCCGGCTCCCGATTTCAATCTGGACGTCGGTTCCGCATCGCATGCGGTGCAGACGGCGCGCATCATGGAGCGTTTTGAACCGGTCCTGAAAGAAGTCGCGCCTGACTGGTTGGTTGTGTACGGCGATGTGAACTCCACGATGGCGACTGCGTTGGTCGCGTCCAAACTTGGTGTGCGGATTGCGCACGTCGAAGCGGGGCTGCGAAGCGGCGATCGCGCGATGCCGGAGGAGATCAATCGTTTGGTGGCAGACCGTTTAGCCGATCTGCTGCTCACGCCATCGCGTGATGCCGACGTGACGCTCGTTCGCGAAGGCGAAGATCCGAAGCGGATTGTCTTCGTGGGCAACGTGATGATCGATTCACTGTTGCACGCCCTGCCCGCCGCGCGCGTGACTGGTGCGGCCGAACGTCTCGGCGTTGACGGTTCGCACATTCTCGTCACGATGCATCGCCCGTCAAACGTTGACGATCCCGCGCGACTGCATGCCATCATGACGGCGCTCGCGAAAATTGGCGAACAGCGCACGGTGTTGTTTCCGTCGCATCCGCGCACGCGTGACCGCCTGGCAAACATGGGATTGTCATTGGGCGGCGTACGCTTGATTGATTCGCTGCCGTACCACGACATGCTGGATGTGATGAGTCGTGCACACGCCGTCGTAACGGATTCGGGCGGCTTGCAGGAAGAAACCACGGCGTTGGGCGTACCGTGTTTTACTGTGCGCGACAACACCGAACGACCAATCACCATCACTGAAGGTACCAATCAACTCGTGCTCGATCCGTCCACGCTGCCAACACTCGTTGCCAATGCCAAACGTCCGTCGGCGGTTCACGCGCCGGAAGGGTGGGATGGCAACGCCGGCGTGCGCATCGTTCAGGCACTGCTAGCGCACTGAAATTGCTGCCACCGTTTGCCAAATGGATTCCGCGTGAGCGTGATGTCGCCAGTACGTCGACACGCCCGCGCATTTTGTTGCTGACGCAGGATTTTCCGCCACGCACGTCCGTAGGTGCGGCCCGATGGGAAGGATTCGCGCCATTTCTCGCTGATGCGGGATGG
The DNA here is from genome assembly GCA_039930585.1 of Gemmatimonadaceae bacterium. Classification (GTDB taxonomy): domain Bacteria; phylum Gemmatimonadota; class Gemmatimonadetes; order Gemmatimonadales; family Gemmatimonadaceae; genus Gemmatimonas. The sequence goes on along the minus strand of JBDTTO010000247.1, from coordinate 1,261 downwards.
GGCCTTGATGTGGTGATGGAAGATCCGGAAGACGTGGCGAATCCGGATTGGAATCGATTCAACCGTTTACCCGCCGACTTGCGTGCGGTCTCGTGTAAACGTCAACGCCCCGAGTGGTATCAAACGCTACGAAAACTGCGTGGTGCGAAACCAATCACCGTTGAAGGCGTGGCAGCCGAGAGTACGACTGCCGTGAGTGATGAAGGCGGACTGAAGGCAATTTTGCGTCGCACACTGGACATCACGGTGCGCTGGAACCAATCGCGTACGTTGGCGCGCCAATTCGCCGACATCGGATCATCGATGTGCGACGGACGACAAAAGGTTGTGGTCTCATCGGCTCCGTCGCACTACGTACATGTTGCCGCCGCGGAAATCGCGCGCCGAAACAACATTCCGCATGTGATGGATTGTCGTGATCCGTGGAGCCGGTTTCTTCCCACAAGCACGCTCGAAAAATTGCTCCCCGACGACGAACTGCGTTCGCAGGAATCAGCGACAGTGCATCGCGCCGCGTTGATCGTCACGAACACGCAGGCGGCCGCATCTGCAATGCAAGCGCGTTTTCCTGAACTGCGCGATCGTGTACGATGCGTGCCAAACGGCAGCGACGTCGAGCCGGTTATGGCACCCGAAGCCTGGCCGACAGTGTTTCAGATTGCGCACGCGGGTTCGTTGTATCTCGATCGCGATCCGCGCCCGTTCATGCGCGCTGTTGCACGTGTGCGAGAGAAACTCAAACTGGACGCATCGATGATGCGCGTGGTGTTCATGGGCCCCGCAGCGCGTATTGGCGGCCGCTCGCTCAGTGAACTCGCAACCGAAGCGGGTATCGGCGACATGTTCGAGGATCGCGCGCCCGGCACACGAGAAGAAGCGCGACAGTTGATGCGCGAATCGATGATGGCGGTTGCGTTTCAGGGCGAAACGAAGACTCAGGTGCCGGCGAAAATTTTTGAATACGTCGCATTCCCGCTGTGGCTGCTGGCGCTGGTTGGTACGGATTCGGCGACTGCGGATATGCTTTCCGGCTCGGACGCGCTGGTGTACAACATTGACGACGAAGCGGCCACCGCGCGTGCCATCGAAGAGTCGTACACAAAGTTTCGCGCTGGGGTAATGCCACGTCCGGCCGGATTTGATGGACGGTATTCGCGTTCGAAACAGGCGGCGCGGATGATCTTGGAGCTGAAGCAGCTCACGGGAGTGGCGGCGCTCTGACAACACCGTCGCACGCGGGCTGAGATCTCACCAAAAGCGT